>NZ_CBABQS010000002.1:0-148757 GCF_964672035.1 Arcicella sp. | reverse complement strand
TTTCCGCTTCCAAAGATAAAAAACAGGCACACCCAAGGCTACAATTCCCACGCCAATCCATGAAGGTACTGGTTTGTAAATCAAGAGATTAACGCAAAGTGCTACGGCAAAAAATAGGTAAACGGCTGGAATAATTGGATAACCAAAGGCCTTGTAAGGTCTTGGCGTATTAGGTTGTTTTTTACGAAGAATGAAAACGCCAAAAATCGTTAGGATATAAAATACTAAAATGGCAAAAACGGTATAATCTAATAAATCAGAGTAAGTACCCGTTAAACACAACAAGCAAGCCCAAAAACACTGCATAATTAAAGACGTTGCTGGAACGCCTTTTGAATTCAATTCACCCGCTTTTTTGAAGAAAAGATTGTCTTTTGCCATGGCATAATAAACTCTCGCTCCCGACAAAATAATGCCATTATTACACCCAAAGGTAGAAATCATGATAAAAATTGCCATAATAATGGCGGCAGGATTTCCAAAAATCATTTCAGCGGCAGCCGTCCCTACACGGTCATTGGTGGCAAACATAATTCCTCTTCCAATGGTATCAATTGCATTTGCTTGCCCTTGCACGGGTAGCAAAGTTAGGTAAGCAACATTTGCCAAAATGTACAGAAAACTTACCGTCAAAGTACCGTACAAAAGACTCAATGGAATGTCTCTTTTGGGGTTTTTCATTTCACCCGCTGTATAAGTAACATTGTTCCAAGCGGAGGATGAAAATAAGGGGCCAATTAAGGCTAAACCCATTGCCGACCATAAGCCAACGCCCGACAGATATTTGTAATCCAATATTTTACCGGTCACTTTATCCCACTGAATCGCCACTGGACTCCAAAAGTCTAAATTATTGATTTCCCACATGCCTTTTCCAGAAGTTAGCCCTACATAAATTCCTAAAATGGCCAAACTTAATAAAGCACCAATTTTGGTTGTGGTAAAAATTAACTGCACCAATTTGGCATTTTTAACCCCTTGCACATTGATAAAAGTCAGTAACAAAATGAGGGCAATTGCTAAAAGTTGTTGGGTATTGAAAATTAAAAATGAATGTTCAGCGCCAATATAATCGGGCAATAGAACACCCGTATATTTGGCAAATGCCACGGCAACGGCGGCAATTGTACCCGTTTCGATAACCAGAAAGGTAGTCCAACCAAATAAAAAGCCAACCAAAGGATTATAGGCTTCTCGTAGATACACATATTGTCCGCCCGCTTTGGGCATCATTCCAGCGAGTTCTCCGTAGGAAAGTGCTGATATTAAGGTAATTACGCCCGTGATAATCCAAGTGAGTAATAAATAACCCGGTGAGCCTAAGTTTCGGGTAACGTCGGCGGAGACAATAAAAATTCCTGAGCCAATCATTGAGCCAATTACAATCATGGTGGCATCAGTCAGGGATAATTCTTTTTTTAGTTCTTGTGGATTTGATTCAGTCATTGATGAATTTTATTGAGTGGAATGTGAATTTACTAAAAATCTTCGGAAACGCCCCTACAAAACAGCTATTCTGTGGAACCAGAAGGCAATTAATCCAACCCAACCACCTGCTTTCCTGCCATCAGAGGTAGTGTCTTCCCATTCCACACAAAACGACCTTTACTATTTTCGGGCAAAGTAATTTCTCCTTCAATTCCCGCATTTCCTTTTCGCTTTAGATTCACTTTTATTTCGCCATTCGGATGCGGCATTTTTCCTTCTACATCATTCAAAATGCCCAATGCAGGTTGAATAAGCACTTCTTCGAAACCCGGAGCATCGGGCATGATCCCACAAATAGTCGCTAAAAAATCATAATTTGGCGAAGCCGACCAAGCGTGACAATCGGAACGAGTGGGTTCTTCCTTTTCTGCAAACGTGGTTAAACCCATGTTTATCATATCTCGCCACGGTTGTAATGTTCCATGATAACGCTCGCCCATTCCTACTTTTTTGAGGGCTTGGGTTAGGTAAAATTTAAAGTAAAAAGTCCCTTGAATCAATGAATTATCGTTCAAAATTTTCTCCATAATTGCCTTTTCGTTGGCTTTCGGAACGCTGTTTGACAATAGAGCAAAAATATTGGCGTGTTGACTGAATACCTTTTTTTCTGGCGTATCCGAAACTTCACCTTTCTCGGCATCATAACATAGTTGATAGGTTGATTTTGAAATTAAATCCGCCAATGTTTTGTAATAAATCGACTTCTCTTTTTGTCCATAAGTCTCAAAAATTGCCGCTGCCTGACGTAATGTATAAGCGTATTGAAACGAAATAATCGCCGAATTACCGCTCGTTGCTCCCGCCGGCACACCCCCGATATCCGACTTTGCATCCCACTGCCAAGGCTTTGCCCAATCCACAAAAGGCCACCAGTTAATTGGCCCTAACATATTTTTCTGCGCATCCATTTTTCGTTCGTACCAGGCCAAGACTTTTTCCACATTTGGCAAAAGCGATTGGATAAATTTATCGTCCTTTCGGTGCATCCAATAATCGTAAGTCATTGATACCCAGAATAATGAAAAAGTAGGAATAATTTGCACGGTGTTTGAAGGATAACGACTTTGAGAAAGCCCTTCCGAAATGACAGAATTATCAAAATCCATTAGAGCCTTCCGCATCAGGCGGTCGTCACCCGAAACGTACAACGATATGAGCGACTGTATTCGAGTATCACCCGTGTATTGAAGTTGCTCATAATAGGGACAGTCGAAGTAATTTTCACCGCCACAAAGGCGAGCCGTTTGCCATCCAACTTTCCAAATATCGGACATGAATTTATCGTCTTTACTCGAAAATGAGGCTTTTTCTACAAATGGATAACCCGTTTTTATTCCGTAAAAAGCATTAATCGTCAGCGGTTCAGCTTTTGTTTCAATTTCTAATTCAATGTAACGGAACGTCCTAAACCACAGCGGTTTAAAAGTTATTTTATCCGAGCCATCGGGTCTAAAAATATCTTGATTTCCAATCATTTTACGCCCTAATATTTCGTTACGGTTACCCTTTTGTCTTTTATCATTTATCAAGGCCTCGGCATACGTAAACTGAATAGAAGCACCTTTTCCACCACTCACGGTCATTGCTGGATAAGCCACGGTTTCAAAAGTTTGGTCGAGTAAAATGGTCATTTTTGTGTTAGCAGGAATCGTAAAAGTTCCCGTTCCTTTCAACCATTTATCGTTTACTTGTTCATCTTTCAAGGTTGTAAAACGGCGAATTTCTTTCATAGGCTGATAGATTTCTTCCATTTGTGGAATTGTTCTTGGTACTAAATACCAACCCGCCCCCGAACTTGTACCCGTCGGATAGCCAGGTTCGAGGCGTTGTGCTTTATCCCACGATTTATCGTCAAAATCCGTTTTCTCCCAATTATAAGGATATTTTGAAGCGTCTATTTCTTCGCCACAGCCCACAACAATATACGTTTGCAGTTTTGCCCCGTCCACTTTTAAGGGTTTATAAGCCTTATTTTCAATCACTTTCCAAGAATTATTGGTGTTCACCATCTCTTCAATTTCGGTATTTCCTTGCAAAATAAAGCCCGTTTTATTGCTTATTTGTGCAACAGGAACATCTTTCCCAAAATTCCAGACAACGGCAGCAATCGTATTTTTGCCTGGTTGTAGATAAGGAGCAATGTCAAAAGTTTCAAAATTCCAGTGCATCAAATCGCCACGGGCGGGACCCGCACCGATGAAATTTCCATTCACAAAAATACGATAGCGATTATCTCCTGAGACGTTGATTATGAAAGCATTAGGTTTTTGGGCAAGGTCAAAATTCTTTCGGAAATGATAAACCCCAAATTCTTTTAAATTGACATTTTGTGGCGCAATCCATTCGGCTTTCCAACGATAATTGATGATTTTTTCGCTGGGTTCTTGGGCGGTTATTTTTGAAAAGAATTGTAATAAGAAGAAGAGCAAAAATAAAGACTTTTTCATGGATATTTTGAGATTATAAATGGGAATTCTATACTCGAAAATAGGGTTTATTTTAGACACTTAAACCTTAAATTAATTTTAAAATACATTTTAATAAAAATAGATGCTAAACTTATATTAAAATACAATAATGTTGAAGTAAACGGATCAAAATTCCTCAAACCATTGAAAGTTTTGTGCCACTATATTTCCTTTTTCTTGAATAATATGATTTAAAAAAGATTGAGCAACTGGTGAAAAGTTTTTATTTTTCATCCATATTAAATTCCAAAAAGAAATAATCGGAAAGCCCTTCACGGGGATTATTTGTAAATCTCGATTGGTCAATTCATTTTTTATTCCAATTAAAGGCATAATTGAACAACCTAATCCTGCAATTAAAGCCTGTTTTATGGCTTCATTAGAGGTCAATTCCATTTTTTTTCTTACTGGTAAATCATTTTCTTCAATGTATTTTTCCATCACGAGCCTCGTTCCAGAACCTTTCTCACGATAAATTATCGGTAAATCTTCAAAGATTTTTTTATCATATTCTTTTTTTTTAAACTTCGTTTTTGTATCAGAAACCAAGTATAATTTGTTTTGTAATAATTCAATGCTGTTAAACTTCATATTATCGGGTAAGACTGATACCAAAGAAAAATCAACCTCATTTTTTTCCAAACTTTCAATTACTTTGATCTTATTAGTCACATCCATTAGTAATTCTACTCCATCATTTTTTTTCATAAAATCTGATAAAAAATAAGGCATCACGTACTTCCCGGTTGAAACAATTGAAATTTTCAATCTTCCCGTCATTTTACCTCTAAATGCCATTGTTTTATAGTTTATGGCGTAAACTTGATTCAGAATATTCTCAGCAGAAATAGCAATTTCTTTGCCAAAATCTGTAATAAAAAGCTTTCGTCCAATGACTTCATACAATGGAATTTCAAATTGATTTTGAAGATTTTTTAGCTGAATTGAGACGGCTGGCTGGGTCAAATTAAGCTCCTGTGAAGCCTTTGTGATGCTGAGTGTTTGGGTGATTTTCAAAAACACTTGTAATTGATTCAAAGTATAATTCATAAGAATAATTTATATATATTATTACAAATATAAATAAAAACTAATGAATTTATTTCAAGAATTTTGCCCCATAACTTTAAAAAAAAGCATAAAATGACAAGAATAGCCGTAGCAAAAGGGGATGGAATTGGTCCAGAAATTATGGACGCTACCCTTTCAATTATTATGGCGGCAGGTGCCGACCTTGAAATTGATGAAGTTGACGTTGGGGAAAAAGTTTATTTAGCCGGTAATATGGCTGGAATAGCCAAAGAATCGTGGGATATTATTAGGAGAAATAAAGTATTTTTGAAAGCACCCATTACTACTCCCCAAGGCGGTGGTTACAAAAGTTTGAATGTAACAACCCGAAAATTTTTGGGACTTTATTCAAATGTTCGCCCGTGTATGAGTCTGCATCCATTTGTAAAGACGAAACATCCCGAAATGGACCTTGTGATTATTCGTGAAAATGAAGAGGATTTATACGCTGGCATTGAACACCAACAGACGGATGAAGTGGTACAGTGTTTGAAATTGATTAGTCGCCCTGGCTGTGAGAAAATTGTTCGATACGCCTTTGAATATGCTAAACAGTATGGTCGAAAGAAAGTAACTTGTTTCACAAAAGATAATATTATGAAGCAAACAGATGGGCTTTTTCATCAAGTATTCGATGAAATCGCCAAAGAATATCTGGAAATTGAAAATGAACACTGGATTATTGATATTGGAGCGGCAAAAATGGCGGATACCCCCGAAATATTTGATGTGATTGTGATGCCCAATTTATATGGTGATGTGCTGTCTGACGTTGCGGCTCAAATTGCTGGTTCAGTTGGTTTGGCGGGTTCGGCAAACATCGGTGAAGAATGTGCCATGTTCGAGGCTATTCATGGCTCGGCACCGAGGAGAGCTGGGCAGAATTTAGCAAATCCTTCGGGGCTTTTGCAAGGAGCGGTGATGATGCTAAACTATATAGGACAAACAAAAGTGGCTGAAAAAGTCCATAATGCTTGGTTGAAGACAATCGAAGAGGGAATTCATACTTATGATATTTTTAAAGAAGGAATAAGTAAACAAAAAGTAGGAACCAAAGAATTCGCAGATGCGGTAATAGGCAATCTTGGAGAGCAGCCAATACGCTTAAAACCTGTCCATTACTCGGAAACAAATGTATTGAATTTACCAAAATATACCCGAAGACTCCCCTCAAAAAAAGAATTGGTTGGCGTTGATATTTTTGTGCAATGGAATGGTTCAAGTCCAGATGAATTAGCACAAGAAATTCAAAAATTAGACGATAATCAAGTCAAACTTTCAATGATAACGAATCGAGGAATAAAAGTTTGGCCCGATGGATTTGCAGAAACTTTTTGCACCGACCATTGGCGTTGTAGATTTAAACCCGTTGTGGGAGATCGGATTGAAAAAGAAAAAATTGTTGAATTATTAATGAATGCACACAAGCAAAGTATTGATACCATAAAAACGGAAAATCTCTATACATTTGATGGAAAATCCGGTTTTTCTTTGGGTCAAGGGCAATAAACAAGCAAAAAGATGAAGATAAATCTCGTCACAGGTCAATTTAAAAAGAAGGATGCGATTGACCTAATCAGCCATTTAATCCACGTAAAAATTCAGTTTCACGAAAAAAATATAGACAAAAATGATAACGAAGATGATATAAAGATGCGTGAAAAGAGAATAATTCAATTACAAAAAGATTTGTTCGAGGCTCGAAAATATATTGACCAGAATACGGAGCGGGAAATAAGTTTGGAAGTTGAAATAAAGCTTTGAATTAAGCCTCAGCACTTGCGAACACCATGTTTGCAAGTGCTGAAATGATTAAAGAGTAATTGCCAATTTAACGCCTTGTTCAATTGCACGTTTGGCATCCAAATCTCCCGCTTCTAAAGCGCCTCCAATTAAATACACATTTGAATATTTTTCTTTCAAAGAAGTAAACAATTGATTATTAGAAACTTGTCCCGCACAAATCACCACATTATCGACTTCCAACAAATGCGGTTGCCCTTTGATTAATATATGAAGTCCATCGTCATCAATTTTTTGGTAAGTTACCTCGCCAATCATTTTTACATTTTTCATGCGCAAAGCCGTTCTGTGAATCCAGCCCGTTGTTTTGCCTAAATCTTCCCCGTGTTTCCCCTCAGAACGTTGCAATAAATATACTTCCCTTGTGGATGTCATTCCTGCATTTTCCATCAAAGCCCCACCCGTTCTGTATTCCATATCCACGCCCCATTCTTGCATAAAATGCGGAATATCAGTATTTCCAGCATTTGTTAAATATTCAGAAACATCAAAACCAATGCCTCCTGCCCCTACAACGGCCACTTTTTTGCCGACTGGTTTTTTATCCAAAATTACTTCGGTATACGTTAAAACTTTGGGGTGATTTATGCCTTCAATGGCCAAACTGCGACCCCTTACACCCGTTGCCACCACAATTTCATCAAAATCATTTGCCTCATTTTCATCAAAACGGGTATTCAAATACACTTTCACTTGGTTGATTTCCATTTGGCGATTATAATAACGCAAAGTCTCCGAAAACTCTTCTTTCCCTGGAATTTCTTTGGCAATGTTAAACTGTCCGCCAAGTGTAGATTGCGCCTCAAAAAGATGAACTTCGTGACCACGTTGTCCGAGTGTAACGGCACAAGACAATCCCGCAGGGCCTGCTCCAACAACGGCAATTTTCTTTTTATTTTTTGTTGGCAAAATATTGATTTCCAATTCATTACAAGCTCGTGGATTGACCAAACACGATGCCGTTTTTCGAGCAAAAATATGGTCAAGACACGCTTGATTACAGGCAATACAAGTGTTTATTTCATCCGCTCGTCCTTCCATTGCTTTCTTTGGAAATTCAGGGTCGGCTAAAAATGGACGAGCCATTGAAACCATGTTGGCGTGACCATCCGCCAGTATTTTCTCCGCAACTTCGGGCGTATTAATTCGGTTGGTGGTGATTAAAGGAATGGATAATTTTCCCATCAAACGTTGGGTTACCCAAGAAAATCCACCCCTCGGCACCATCGTTGCAATGGTTGGAATACGGGCTTCATGCCACCCAATTCCTGTGTTGATAATGGTTGCACCCGCTTTTTCAATTTCCAAAGCCAAGTGTTCAACCTCTTCCCACGTAGAACCTTCTTCCACTAAATCAAGCATCGAAAGGCGGTAGATAATGATGAAATTTTTACCTACCGTTTCTCGTACTTTTCTCACAATTTCAATCGGGAATTTGGTACGATTTTCATAACTTCCACCCCATTCATCGTTTCTTTTATTGGTTTTTTTTGCGATAAATTGATTAATTAAATATCCTTCCGAACCCATGATTTCAACGCCATCATAACCCGCTTCCTGCGCTTTCAAGGCACACTTAGCAAAATCTTTAATGGTACTTTTGATACCTCCACTCGATAATTCCCAAGGTTTGAAGGGAGCAATTGGGGCTTTTAATGCTGACGGTGCCACTGCGAAAGGATGATAGGCATAACGGCCCGAGTGAAGAATTTGCAAACATATTTTACCCCCTTCGGCATGAACCGCATCGGTGATGAGTTTATGTTCACGAGCTTCTGAATTTGTGGAAAGTTTACTACCAAAAGGCAAAGCACAACCGGCACGATTGGGCGAAACGCCACCCGTTACGATGAGTCCAACGCCACCTTTGGCACGTTCGGCAAAATAAGCGGCTTGTTTGCGAAAGCCATTTTTACTTTCTTCTAAACCCGTGTGCATGGAACCCATCAGAATTCTATTTTTTAGAGTCGTAAACCCTAAATCAAGGGGTTGAAATAATAGTGGATATGGCATTTATTGAAGAAGTTTTTGTGAGATATAAAGGTAGTAGATTTTTGTAGAAAATTAAAGAGACAGGGCTAAGACAAATTAGACCAAAGATTTTACGGATTGGGCGGATTTACACAGATAAAATAAAAAATCTGTTTAAATCTGTTAAATCCATAAAAACTGTGGTCTAATTTATTCGGTTTCTTACAACACCAACAACCCATATTCCCCCAAACTATTCACCGGTTTATTGTACCAAAACAACTCAAAATCCTTCAATCCAGCGTTTTCGTAGTGATTTTTCACTTCTTGAAAAGTGTAAATTTTCTTATTTTTAGGAGAAATCAATCCTAAAATTTCTGCTAACCAATCCCCTTGATTTTTATTCGCTTTGATTGAAAATTCCTCTTTTTTACTATGAAAACTAAGTATTGCAATCTCTCCTTTTTTAGAACTTGAATACACTACCAAAGGTTTTTTGCCCAACCAAACAACTTTTGAAGATGGTCGTAACATAAAATCATCTTCCTGCGAAACAGCCATTTCAATATAATTCTTGGGTACTTTCGTTCTTGGAACTTTGAATTCGAACCATTCTTGGAGGGGTAAATCAAAGCCGATTCCTTGCATAAAATTGAAAAGCGATTTCTTTAAACCGTAACTAAATGTATCGTGGTCGGTGCCTTTCGGGTCGTTGTGTACCAAATCGTTATTGGCAAAACTACCGATGATTGGGTTCTCGATTTTTACGCCAAATTGTTCAGGGTACATTCCCACGGGACTATGAGCGGTCATCGCAAATTGGTGCCAAAAACCTGATTGTAGAATCCCTAATTCAAACATTTGTCGCACCATTTCGAGTGAATCGACCGTTTCTTGGGCAGTTTGCGTCGGAAAACCGTACATCAAATACGCATGAACCATAATACCCGCTTCGGTGAAATTGCGAGTAACTTGAGCGACTTGCGACACGGTTACACCCTTTTGAATCAACTCCAAAAGGCGGTCGGAAGCCACTTCTAATCCTCCCGAAACGGCAATGCAACCAGAGGCTTTCAGTAATTGACACAAATCGTGACTGAAACTTTTCTCGAAGCGAATATTTGTCCACCAAGAAACCGCAAGTTTACGCCTCAAAATCTCCAAAGCCAGAGCTCGCATGAGGGCGGGCGGTGCGGCTTCGTCCACAAAATGAAAGCCATTCTGACCCGTTTGGGCAATCATTTCTTCCATTCTGTCGCACAATAAATTGGCGGCTACGGGTTCGTAGATTTTGATATAATCTAAGGAAATATCGCAAAAAGTACATTTTCCCCAGTAGCAACCGTGCGCCATGGTGAGTTTATTCCAACGCCCATCACTCCACATTCGGTGCATGGGATTTACGATTTCGATGACAGAAATGTATTTGTCCAATAACAAATCTGAATAATCTGGTGTACCCACTTCAGACTGTTTGTAATCGGGCGTTTTGCTATTATTTATGTATTTTACCGCTTGATTTTGTAACGTAAAAGTACGTTTCAGTTCTTCCAACGGACGTTTTTCTTCCATGTATTCCATCAAATTATCCAAAGGAGCTTCGCCATCATCCAAGGTAATAAAATCAAAAAACTCAAAAACTCTGACATCCGAAAGCGAGCGTAATTCCGTATTTGGAAAACCGCCGCCCATCGCAATTTTTGTTTCGGGATGATGTTTTTTAATCCATTGTCCAATGCGAAAAGCGCTGTATAAATTTCCAGGAAAAGGCACGGAAATAGCCACTAATTTGGGCTGAACCATTGCCATTTTTTCTTCCAAAATCTTGATAAGAATTTTGTCGATGTAGGTATATTCGTGTTGGAGAGCCTCGTATAATTCATCAAAACTATTGGCGGAACGCCCCAAACGCTCCGCATACCGACTAAATCCGAAATGTGGGTCCACACATTCCATGATTAAATCAGAAAGGTCTTCTAAATATAAAGTCGCTAAATGTTTGGCTTTGTCTTGCGTTCCCATTGAACCAAAAGCCCAATCTAAATCCTCTTCTAATTGCGCAAAACGAGAACCTTCGGGCAAGAAACTCTCCTGACAAATTACGTGCGAAAGCGTAGGATTTTTACCTTGTAGAAATGAAATTACCACATCAATGGTTTGGATATAATCGTCTTGTAGGGCGATGATTCTCTGAGCGTTCTCCGACAAATTTATGGGCGAAATTGACGTAAAAAGTTCTTCCAAACCATTTTTAGAAAACAAAGTCAAAATGACTTCAATGCCCAAATCAGCGTGAAAACAGGAGATATTTTTCGTATTGAGAAATCCCTTTATGTACGCCGTTGCGGGATAGGGCGTATTGAGTTGCGTAAACGGGGGCGTTATGGCGAAGACGGTCTTTTGCATAGGTGCAAAGGTACGGAAATGTTTTTACTCAATGGGTTGAGGAAAATTGTTCAGTGTGTTGAGTAAAATATTATTTTTGTATTTATATAAAATTGAATCCCATCAAAATTGCAGTAAATTAGCTTCACGATTAGGCTTATTTTGAATAGAAATGTTATTTAAAATGATTATTAGCTTTGTACCTTGTACCTATTGGACTTGATGTAATTTATATTCAAGCAAAAAGATGGGAAGGTTCAGTTGGAAGACCAGAAATTCAAAAGTATATTGGAGCACTTGCAGGACAAGGAGCAAAAAAAGGAGTTTTCATTACGACATCAAGATATACACCAGATGCAAGAGAGTACCATCCAAAGAATGATACGAAAATTGTTCTAATAGATGGAGAACAATTAGCTGAATTAATGATTGATTTTAATCTTGCAGTTTCCGTTTCGACAACTTTTGAAATTAAAAAAATAGATAATGACTACTTTGGAGAAGACTAAGGCGTAAAAGGCTGTCAATGCGAGGCACGAAGCTGATGAAAGGGTATTTGAAATCCTCTGCCCGTAAGCTAACAGATTGGTTTGCGAAACTCCGATTCATGCCTCGCAATGACAAGCAGAATAATCCCAAATACAGAATATAAAAACCATCATTCTATAAAAAAAAATCGCTAAATTTGAATAAAACATCAGAGCATTATGATAGCAACAAAAAGCCCCCGTAAAGCACTCCCACGCATACCTGCCAAAAAAATACCATCGTCTTTGATATATGAAATCATGGATGGAAAACCTATTTATTACAAAGGGTATAGGGACGTTATTGCTGGAACAAAAACAATAGAAGAAATTATGGGTTCGAGTAACTTACAATCAACAATTATTGAGTATTTATTAATAGTCCTAATCAAGTCAATAGACCTGACTAAACACCGTGTATTAACGAATGAAACAGGATTACATCTTGGGAAAAAGAATAATCTATCTGGGGATATAATAATTTATGAGAAAAGCGTTTTGCCTGTAAAGTCTGCTGATAATCATTATATCTCATTACCCCCAAAAATTCAGATTGAGATTGACATTGATGCACATTTAGGAGATTTTGGTACTCCTGATGGTTATATTTATGCTAAAACAGAAAAGTTGTTAGATTTTGGAGTGGAGAAAGTAATCTGGGTAATGTCTGATAATAAGAAAATAATGGTTGCGACCAAAGGCGATAATTGGCAAGTAATTAATTGGCATAAGGAAATTGAAATTATCGAAGGTATTTCTTTCAATATCGGAAAATATTTGAAAGAGGAAGAGTCCCCATTTGCATAAATTTTCTAAACCATCTTCCCCATGAAAAAGTGGTTTTTTCTTCTGGTTTTTCTTATTGGTTTTGGTAAAATCTATGCCAATGCCATCTTCATTCCTATGGACGAACGACAGTCCAATCACCTCAAAGCCTACGGGATTGCTTATTGGATTTTGAAAACCGACCGTGAAGTAAATTGGCTCGTAAACTATCAGGGAGGCAGTTTTTTGATGGAATATACGGCCGTTTTAGAAAATGAATGTCGAGTTCGGGGTGTTACGTACGAGGTAATTTCTAAGGCTGATGAAGCGGAAATACTCAAAACGATTGCCAATCCAAACCTCAATATGGATGCCGTCAAGTTGTTAAAAACGGCCAAAATTGCGGTGTATTCTCCCGTCAAAATTAGTGCTTCTAACTTTGAAGATACCGATGCCGTTTTGTTGGTACTCAAATATGCCGAAATCCCCTTTGATATTGTCTATGATGAAGAAATTATGCGAGGAGATTTGGTCAAATATGATTGGTTACACCTCCATCACGAAGATTTTACGGGGCAATTTGGCAAAGATTTACAGAAAATGTCGGTACTCGACATGAAAGCGCAAGAAGACCTTGCTAAGAAATTCGGGTTCAAGAAAAACTCGCAACTGAAGCTGGAAGTTGCCAAAGCCATCAAAGCATTTTGTGCGGGCGGCGGCTATTTATTTGCGATGTGTTCGGGCGCTGAAACCATTGATGTTGCACTTGCCGCCGATGGAATCGACATCGTACCGAGTAAATATGATGATGACGGTATTGACCCCGATGCACAATCCAAATTAGATTTCAGCAAAACCTTAGCTTTCGACAATTTTATTCTTTCTTTGGATGACGACTCGGGCATGAGGCGTGGAAGGTCCTTTTCCAATATTAATTCATCCGCCAATGGACAAGGTTGGGGAGGTTGGGGAGAAGATGAAGTTGATTCTTATTTTAATTTATTTAGTTTCTCCGCTAAATGGGACGTTATTCCTGCTTTGTTGACCCAAAATCACGAGTCTCAAATTCGGGAATTTATGGGACAAACAACGGCTTTTAATAAAAAAACGGTCAAGTCTAATGTCTTGGTTTTGGGCAGTAGCAAAAGTTCCGACCGCTATATTTACGGTGAAATTGGCCGAGGACAATTCGCATTTTACGGTGGTCACGACCCTGAAGGCCGAAAGGGTTTTCATCGTACCCCGACTGACTTAAATATTCATCCTCATTCGCCAGGTTATCGGCTAATTCTCAATAATGTTTTATTCCCATCAGCTCGTAAGAAAAAACGTAAGACCTAATTGTTAGACCACAGATTTTACAGATAATACGGATTTACACAGATTTTTTAATATTTAATCTGTGTAAATCTGTTAAATCCGTAAAATCTGTGATCTAATTTATGGTACTTTTCCGTAGCTTTGTCGAAAAAACGAATGACGAATCAAGAAAGAATTGCCCAATTAAAAGCCTATAAACTCAAAGAAAAATTCCTTTTAGATGATTTGGAGGATTATGAGGTTATTCCTCCGCCAACGGAATCAGTCGTAAGAATGCGCAAAGAAGTGGATCGTTTTACGGATTTTTTAATTAAAAGGTTGGTCAAAAATGTGGATAATATTCAAGCACAAACGCAACAGTTTTTTAAGGATTGGGACAATGAAGAATTCACAGAAGATGAAACAGAATTTATTGTGGAAGTTGAATACGAAGCCATGCGGATTGCGGGCGTAAAAGCCGATGATTTATTGATTTGAGCGTTTATAGTACACGGATTTGAGAGGATTTTTTAAAATGGATAATTTGTACTATTTATTATAAAACATCCTTTCTCGGAATCACCAATCTCTTCAAAATTCTCTCCTTTCCTTCTTTCACTTCCATTGTTTTTCGATGTCCCCAAATACGGTCTTTGGCTAATTTTGTATTTTCTTCGAGATTAATAATTGGGTAAGAATATCCCAAACCTCCCAATCGAAAATTATATAATTCTTGCTCCATCAAGGTCATTTTCCAAGGCTCATGAATGAACATTTCTGGGCAATCTCTCAATTCTGGAACCCATTGTTTAATAAAAATTCCTTGTGGGTCGTGTTCCTGCGATTGTTTTACGGGGTTGTAAATTCTTACGGTATTTATGCCCGTTACGCCCGCTTGCATTTGAAATTGCGGGTAATGAATACCAGGCTCAAAATCCAAGAAAAGTTGAGCCAAATGAATAGCTCCGTCCTTCCAATGGTGCATTAATTGGTGAGTTAAAAATGAAACCATCATTGCCCGCATTCGGAAGTTCATATAACCCGTTGATTGCAAACATCTCATACACGCATCCACGAGTGGATAACCAGTTTTCCCTTCCTTCCATGCCACCAAATGAGCTTGATTATCAGAAAGTTGCATTGAATCATAACCCCGATTTACATTCACAAATTCCATGGATTCTTCGTTCTCGAATTTCTGAATGAAATGACAATGCCAACGTAACCTCGACCCAAAATTCACTAATGGTCGTTTAAAAGAAGGCTTCTTTTTTGCCGCCGCCAAAGACGTTTGATAAACTTGACGAATGGATAAATTACCCCATGCAATGTAAGGCGATAAACGACTGCAGCCTTTCCGACTTTCGAGTGGTTTTGAGATAAATTTTGAATAATTTATGGCTCTTTCTTCCATAAAACTCTTCATGTATTTGTACGCTAAAATTTCACCGCCTTTTTGGAATAAAACAGTATTATCTGATTTCTCAAAAGGTAAATTTGGAAGACTATTTTTTTCTTGAAATAGGGTTAGATTTTCAGCCGAAATTACTAATTTTTGGAGTACTTCAAGGGATATATTCACGATTGGTTTTGACATGAAAACGTACCAATCCTTTACCCAATCTGCCCGATTTGGCTTTCCTCTTATGATGCCATTAGTCTGATATTCAGGACATTGAATGCCATTTTCTCTCACGTATTGCGATAATATTTTATCACGGTCGTAAGTTACTTTAATACCCGTTTCTTCGTGTGAGAAAATTTTATTGATGCCAATTTGCTCGTGAATTTGGGGAATAACATCGATCATTTCTCCGTGAAGAATCGTGAATTGTGGAGGATTTTGTACGGCAAAAAGTTCCAATAATTGCTTATTCAAATCAACCAAAGATTCATTGACAAATCGCCAATGACGGGCGGAATAATGAGGGTCGTTCCAGACAGAAGGTTCAAAAACGTAAAGTAACATTAGGGGTAATCCTTCGGCGAGGGCATCGTGTAAAGGTGCGTGGTCACGGAGGCGTAAATCACGTTTGAACCAGACAATATTTATTGAATTTTCTTTCAAATTTTTTGATACATGATATAAGCATTAACAAATCCTAAAGAAGAATGTTTATACGCTTCGGGAATTTCTCCAATAATAGAAAAACCCATTTTCAGCCATAATTTGACGGCTCTTTCATTGGTTTTTACGACCAAATTAAATTGCATTCCACGAAAACCTATTCTTTTGGCTTCCCTTAAAGAAAATTCCGCCATTGCTTTGCCAATACCTTTTCCTCGGGCATTTTCAGAAACCATATAGCCCGCATTAACCATATGAGCGCCCAAATCCATCTGATTTTCTTTCAAATAAAATGTCCCTAAAATTTCATTATTTTCTTCGGCAACGTACGTATATTTATCAGCAGAAAACCAATAAGTCAACATTTTTTCTTGGGAAGAATCTGGCGCAAAAACGTAGGTATCTCCCGTTGAAATTACGTTACTAATAATGTGCCAGACGGCTTCGTGGTCGGTTGGCGTGGCTAATCTAATTATCATATTTTGAGTAAAAAATTAGACCACGGATGACACGGATTTAATAGATTCACACGGATTTTTTTAAATTTTATCCGTGTAAATCCGTTCCATCTGTGTCATCAGTGGTCTAATTTTAATTCTTTATTTCGTTCCGTATTTCTCTGAATATTTACGGTATAAACGTTTTTGTTTATCATCCAAATCAACTTTACGCCCTTGAATGAAGGCGTGTTCAACTTTGGCGGTTCTCATATCCAAAACATCACCCGCCGAAACGATTAAAGTTGCGTGTTTTCCAACTTCCAGTGTACCCACCATCTTATCGATTCCTAAGATTTTGGCGTTGTTGGCCGTTATCAATTTCAACGCATCTTCTTTGTCCATCCCGTGACCCGCCACGATACCCGCTAAGAAAGGTAAATTGCGAGTTCTCCAGTTCAATCCAATATATCCTAAACCGACTAAAATACCCTTTTGAGCCAATAGATAAGGCAATTTATAAGAAATATCCGTATCATCATCGGCAGAATTTGGCAAACGATGCGTAGCACTCACGATTACTGGAACATTATTTTCCTTTAAAAAATCAGCCGCTAATAAAGATTCTTCCGCTCCAATAATGACAATTTTCTTCACGCCTTTTGACTTTGCAAACTGAACTGCTTCGATAATTTCTTTAC
Organism: Arcicella sp.; assembly: GCF_964672035.1. NCBI lineage: Bacteria > Pseudomonadati > Bacteroidota > Cytophagia > Cytophagales > Flectobacillaceae > Arcicella > Arcicella sp. Next base: position 131,774 of record NZ_CBABQS010000002.1, on the reverse strand, counting down.
CATAATCTGCACTGATATAAAGAATTTTTGAACCATCAAAAAGACCTTTCATTGCTTCCATTTTCACATTCACAATGGTAGGTTTCGATTGAGCGTAAGCAATAGCATCATTAAAAGTTTTATCAACTTCTCTCAACGTTTCATCTCTTTTATCGTTCTTTTTGGTAGTTACCGAAAAAGTATTTTGGTCAAATTCACGTTTGAAATAGCCTACCCAATTGATATGAATACCATCGTCTTTTTTCAAAGCCGCATCTTCCCAATTCCATCCATCCAATTGCATAATTGACGACATTCCCGCTACAATTTCACCCTGTGGCGTTGCTTGTGTAATCAAAATTCCATTACTTCTAACCGTTGGAATCAATTCAGAATCCGTATTATACGCAATCAAAGCTCGTACGTGAGGATTAATGCCACCAATTTCTGTCATATCATTGGTGGAACGAACGGCATCAATTTCAGTTAAGCCTAATTCATTGGCAGGAGAAATTAAACCTGGGTAAATACTTTTACCCGCTAATTCAATCGTTTCGGTATTCGCTTTGTCATACGCAGTTCCAGCACCACCCACGGCAGTAATGATACCTTTACTAAAAACAATTACGCCATTTTCAATTACTTGTCCATTGGCAGTATGAATCGTTGCACCGGTAAGGGCAATTGCCTTCGTTTGTGGACTTCCTGCGGCTTGATTTTGGGCAAAAATTGTATTCGCAATTAACTGGAATACAAGGATATATATGTATTTTATGTTTTTCATTTTTTGTTTTTTAATGGATTTGAGATTTTTTTATTAGTTCTCAAATCTTAGGTTGTTTCAACTTCCCGAAAGTTTAAAACTTTCGGGAAGTTATTGGGAGTATAACATTAACTTCTTAATCATTATGCTCACGATGCGTTTCTTCCGCAAAAATATCACCTTCTGAATCACAGTGCATTTGTCTTGGCTTTTTCATTTCTGGTTTTGCCGTTGGATTTCCGCTCGCTTTAGAAGCTAACATTTTTTGAACCAAACGATTACGTTCAGAAGCAATCGTTGCTCTCAATTGTTTGTCTTTTTCTAAATCAAAATAAACCGCTCCGTCAATAATTACTTTTTCAGGTTTTGCGTACACCGAAAGTGGATTATTATTCCAAAGAACCACGTCGGCATCTTTACCCACTTTGATACTTCCCAAACGATTATCCAAATGCATCATTTTAGCGGGATTCAACGTAACCATTTTCCATGCTTCTTCTTCGGTCATTCCACCGTACATCACCGTTTTAGCGGCTTCTTGGTTTAATCTACGAGCCATTTCAGCATCATCCGAATTGATTGAAGTATTCACGCCAACTTTCGTCATCAAAGCCGCATTGAAAGGAATTGCCTCTTTTACTTCCATTTTATACGCCCACCAATCCGAGAAAGTTGAAGCATTTGCTCCGTGCGCTTTCATTTTATCCGCTACTTTATAGCCTTCCAAAATGTGCGTAAACGTATTTACTTTAAAACCCAATGAATCCGCAACTTTCATCAACATATTGATTTCAGATTGCACGTAAGAGTGACAAGTAATGAAACGTTTTCTGTTCAAAATTTCTACCAAAGCGTCCAATTCTAAATCACGTTTTACGGGCAATCCACCGACGTTTTTTATCGCTTTTTCGTATTCTTTTGCTCTCAAAAACGCATCCATCATAATCTGCTCAACGCCCATACGTGTTTGTGGGAAACGTACTCTGGCACGGTCGCCACCCCAGTTAGCTTGTTTTACGTTTTCTCCTAAAGCAAATTTGATAAAACCATCCATGTTTGGAATTTTCAACGCATCGGGAGCCTCACCCCATTTCAATTTAATAATGGCCGATTGACCACCAATACAGTTTGCCGAACCGTGCAATAATTGCGAAGAAGTAACGCCTCCTGCCAATTGACGGTAAATGTTAATGTCTTCCGAATTAATTACATCTTCCATTCTGACCTCTGAAGTTACCGATTGGGTACCTTCATTAATCGTAAATAAAGCGATGTGAGAATGTTCATCAAAAATACCATTCGTCAAATGTTTGCCCGTTCCGTCAATTACTTTAGCCCCAACGGAAGAAAGATTTTTACCGAATTGAGCAATTTTTCCATTCTGAATCAGCACGTCCGCATTTTGAACAACTCCCGTTGCTTCGTTTGTCCAAACGGTCGCATTTTTTACTAAAATTGTTTCGGCTTGTGGTTTCGTTTCACTGCCATAACCATTGAAAGGATAGACTAATTTACCCATTTCAATTTTTGCTTTTTTGGCCGTATCAGGTTTGGCTGGCGTTTCTTTCATGGCTTCTTTAAAAGTTGCTACGAACGAAACGGATTTTCCATCCACACTAATTCCTTGTCCAACGATATTCTTTCCATCATAATAAGCGGCGATTCTTGAATCTCCTTTCTCTTTTTTGGCATCCAATTTATAGAGAATCGTAAGCATATCGCCCGTGCGAGTTACTTTTGGCGTAACTTTCACCGAATCCGTTACCACAATTTGATATTCAGGTTTGTCTGCTTTTCCAGTTACGTTTAATTTCAATTTTGAATTCTCGTTAATCACCAAATCATAGTTTCCTCGAACATCTTTTACGTTCATATCGGCTAAAACGTAGCGTTTTCCTTTAATCCAGTTTTCATAAATTACGTTGCCATCTTTGAAAACATTATCCGAGGTAATTAGGAAATTGGCTAACATTCCTGTTTTCAAAGAACCAACCAAATTATCAACTTTCATCATTGAAGCGGGCGTTGAAGTCAAAGCCGCCAAAGCCGTTTTTTCGTCCAAACCATTTTCAATTGCTTTTCTAAGATTAGCCATAAAATCAGATTTAGTTTTCAAATTTGCCGTTGTCAAAGAAAAATTGATTCCTGCTTTCGACAAAATTCCCGCATTGGCAGGTGCCATTTCCCAGTGTTTCATATCGGTTAATAAAACAACTCTTTCATCAAATGGATCTTCTACGTCAGGAGTAAGTGGGAAATTTAAGGGTAAAATCAAGCTCACGCCCGCTGCTTTCACCTCATCTAAACGTTGATATTCGTCTCCCATACCTTTGATAATGTATTGAATACCGAACTCTTTACCAATTTTATTGGCTCTCAGAACGCCCAATTTATCCGTCACTTCAAATACTTGTGGGATTCCTTGATTGTTCGTAAAAGCATCCAAAGAAATGTTGTATTCGGTTTTTCCTTTGGCTTTTTTATACCAATCCACATCGTAATAGGTTTGACGAAGTAAAGCAACCGAACCCATTAATGAATTTGGATAATCTTGCGTTGAAGTTCCTTTTGAAAATGAATAATGAGAAGATACTTTACCTTTCAATAAAGCGTCTTGGTCTTTTCCTTCAGAAAGGGCAATTAAAGCCGAAGTTCCCCGAACGATACCGTCTTGTAGGTGAGAAATGACTACCCCAAATCCGACTTTACGTAAATCTTCCGCTAAACCATTATTGACGGTAAAAATTTTATCCGCCTCCACTTCTGGATTAATTGCTTGATTCCAATTGTAAGCACCTTTTTTCTTAGATTCGAGTTGTGGGTCGCCTCTAAAACCCGCTGGACCTTGACGAGTTGGTTCTGGAACGCCATAGTTTGAGTATGATTCTACAAAAGATGGATAGATTCTTTTACCTTTCAAATCCACAATTGTTGCTCCTTGCGGTATGATAATTCCCTTTCCTACGGATTCTATGATTGAACCTTTGATGATAAGCGTTGCTCCTTCAATGGTAGTATTGGCATCTGTAATAATGGTCGCATTTGTGAAAGCGTATAAATCTGGTCTTTCGTCTTGAACGCCATTCTTTGGAAAAGTTTGGGTTTGGGAAAAGATTAGTGGACTCAATAAGAATAAATTGAGCATTGTGATAAACAGTTTTTTCATTGTTTGTGATGGTTGGTTTGTTGAAATAATAACTAAAAGTAAACGCTAAAAGGGTAATATCCAACTTGGCTCAGTTGTTTTACCCAATACTTTTATAAAATATTACCCTTAGTATCATTGTAAAAGCAAAGATGGTTAAAATCTACTTTTGGGCAATTAATCAATATAATTTTACTAATATTTTAAAGTATTTTTCTTGTAAACGTTTCCGTAAACGTTTACGGAAAAATATTCAATAAAAACCTTGAATAGTGATATTTTTTTGATATATCTTTATAGCTCGAAATGTCCAAATTCCCTAAAATAGAATTTAATAACCAATTTAAGATAATGACGATTAACCCAAAAAACATTGACGAAGTAAAAATGTGGAATGAATTTCGTGGAGGAAACCATGCAGCCTTTACGCAAATTTATCAAAACTATGTTAGTCTTTTATATAATTATAGTACCAGTATAACTCCCGACCGTGAGTTGATAAAAGACTGCTTGCACGACTTATTTGTTGAACTTTGGAAGAATCATAAAAACTTAGGAGAGACAACATCTATTCGTTATTATTTGATGGCTTCCATCAAAAGGAAGTTGGTGCGTCATTTAGAAACCACTCAGCGCCATACCCAACACCACGAAGCTTATTATCTTGAAAATCCAGATTATACAGGTTCTCATGAACATCGTTTAGTCGCTTTTGAGGAAGAAAAATTATTGACTGATAATTTGAACGAATCATTTCGATTTTTGACAAAAAGACAAAAAGAAGCGGTTTCTTTAAAGTTTTTTCAAGATATGGATACCGATCAAATCTCAAATGCGATGAATATTAATCCACAATCGGTTTATAATTTAATTTTTGGTGCTTTGAAAATACTAAAAGAGCATATTTCACAAGAAAAATTAGCATTTGCTTAAAATAAATACCCTAAAAAAAAAGCCCGATTGACGACAATCGGGCTTTTTTTGTGGGTGAAATTCAAGAAAACCAAGATGAAATGTTTTTAGTCGATAATTTGAGTAGAAAGAAAGCCCCCTTGACTTTTGAATAAAAATACAAAAATAACTTTAAATATTTACAAAAGTGGTAGCAATGAATTTTCAAAAATATGAAGAATACTGTTCGGATGATTTTGCGACGGACTTTTATTTTTCACAATGGATTTATGCTCCCGATAATTTAACGGTATCATTTTTTTGGGAGAATTTTTTAATAAAATACCCCGATAAAATTCACGAAATCGAATTAGCACGACATAAAATTTTAAAACCTACCATCATTACAAATCAATTATCACAACAGGATATAGAAAGTTTATGGCATCAAATTAACGTGACCATTACAACTATTTAATATCCACAATTTTCAATCTTAATAAAATAAACATGAGTATGAAATCTTTACTAAAAATTAAAGGTAAAACGGGCTGGGCAATTTGCCTTATCCTTTCGATTTTTACCTTAACAAGTTACGGACAACAATCCGTTTCAGGCAAAATCTCTTCTGCGGAAGATGGCCAGGGCATCCCTGGCGTAAGTGTGGCCGTGAAAGGCACAAGTAAAGGAACCACTTCTGATGCTTCGGGAAATTACAAAATTGCGGCTGATGGTAAAGCAAAATTATTATTTTCAGCCATTGGATATATTTCTCAAGAAGTTGAAGTGGGAAGCAAAAGTTCAATTGACATCAAATTGACAAATGATGTTCAATCCTTGGGCGAAGTTGTTGTGGTAGGTTATGGTACTCAGAAAAAGAGTCAATTGACGGGAGCCATTTCTCAAATTTCTGCCAAACAAATTACAGAGATGCCTCTTACCAACGTTGGACAGGCATTACAAGGACGTGTTGCGGGTGTGGATGTTTCTCAATCTGGTAGTAAGCCTGGTTCCGTACCAAATATTTTAATTCGTGGTCGTCGTTCATTTAATGCAGGAAATAATCCTTTATATGTAGTAGATGGAATTCCGATGGCGGGTGATAGAAACGAATTATCTAATAATCGTCCTTTTGATTTTGCTTCGGGTGGTTATGAAGATATTAATCCAAATGATGTCGCTTCAATTGAGGTTTTGAAAGATGCTTCGGCGGCGGCCATTTATGGTGCAAGGGGTGCCAATGGGGTTATCCTTGTGACTACCAAAAGAGGAAAAACGAAAGGAAAGACAACCATCAGTTATGATACTTATTATGGTACTTCAAAGGCTTTAGATAAAGTTCAATTGTTTAATGGCAATGAATTTCAAGAATATGTTCGTGAGGCCTATCGTGCCACTGGCGGGTATAAAGATGCGAACGGAAATGCAGTGCCAACGGGTGTAGCTGATGCGTATGCGGATTCTAAAGTAGCCGTTTTGGGCGGAGATCCTAATGTTGCCGAAGGAATTGCGCAAGGAAGAAATACCGATTGGCAATCATTAATATTGCAAACGGGTATTCAACAAAATCATACTTTGGGTATTCAAGGCGGGAACGATAAAACACAATTTTATATTTCAGCAGGATTCTTCCAAGATAAAGGTATCAATGCAGGATTAGATTTCTCACGTTATTCTTTCCGTGCCAATATTGATCATCAAGTAAATGATTTCTTGAAAGTTGGTATTTCTTCATACATGATGAATAGTGTTAGAAATGGAGCAAGTTTAAATCCTTACGGATTTACTTTACAGCAAAATCCTTTGGCAACTCCCTATAATGCCGATGGAACCATTAAATTCTCTCCAACCAATGATGCATTATTGACGAATCCCTTAGCAGAAATTGTCCCAGGAGCGCAAGTTGATGAAATTAAAAAATATAGAATTTTTAACAGTATTTATGCAGAAGTTAAAATTCTTGAAGGCTTAAAATACAAAATAAATTTTGGACCTGATTTTACCATTGCCCGTGGAGGCCGTTTTATTGGTGCTTTAACGAATGCCAATAAAGGTGGAAATCCCGTTGCTGCTGACAATAATCAATATGGCTTTAACTGGACACTTGAAAACGTAATTAGTTATAACAAAACTTTCAACAAAGTTCATAATCTTGCCATTACCGCTTTACAATCAATTCAAAAGGAAAATTTTGAATACAATAATATATCAGTGTTTGGTGTACCCGTTGAAAGTCAACAATTTTTCAATCTTGGTGCTGGAACAGTTCAAGGTTATGGTAGTAATATAATTCAATGGACTATTAGCTCTTTGATGGGTCGTATTAATTATGATTATAAGGATAAATACTTAGTTACCGCAACGATTCGTCGTGATGGTTCAAGTAAATTTGGCGCTAATACAAAATACGGTAACTTCCCTGGAATTGCCTTGGGTTGGAATATTAGTAACGAACCATTCATGAAAGGATTAACTGCCATTGACCAATTGAAATTGCGTGCCAGTATCGGAACAACGGGTAATCAAGGTGTAGTTCCATATCAAACACAAGGTCAATTAGGACGTACTGCTTACGCTTGGAATAACACTGCGGCTTACGGATATCGTCCAAGTACTATTGGAAATCCAGATTTGAAATGGGAAACTTCAACTTCTAAAAACGTTGGTTTAGATTTCTCACTTTGGAGAGGAAGAGTATCTGGTTCGATGGAATTCTATCAAACAAATACTACCGATTTATTATTGTCTGACCAATTACCAGGTTCAATTGGATTTAGTGCCGTAACCCGTAACGTAGGTGAAACACAAAATACAGGATTTGAATTAGGTGTTTCGACCATCAACGTTGATAAAGGCGGTTTTAAATGGAGTACTGATTTTGTGTTTACTAAGAATACTGAAAAAATTGTTTCTTTGTATAATGGTGCGGTTGATGATATTGGTAATAAATGGTTTATCGGTCAACCTTTGTCGGTAATTTATGACTATAAGAAATTAGGTATCTGGCAAACAAGTGAAGCCGACCAAGCAAAAGCAATGGGAAGTACGGTAGGTCAAATCAAAGTTCAAGATACGAACGGAGATGGTAAAATTAATGCGGATGACAGAGTGTTTTTGGGTTCAGATATTCCAAATTGGACAGGAGGTATTACCAACCGTTTTGCTTACAAAGGATTTGATTTAAGTTTCTTTATTTATGCACGTCAAGGACAAGTAATTGTGAGTGGTTTCCACCAAGATTTGAATCAGTTAGCGGGTCGTTATGAGCAAATGAAAGTTGATTATTGGACACCAAACAATCCAACCAACGAATTTCCACAACCAAAATCAAACCAAGAATTTCCGGTAAATAATGGTGCTATTATCAATTTTGACGGTTCTTTTGTGAAAGTTCGTAATATTAACTTTGGCTATACAGTTCCACAAAAATTCGTTCAGAAATTAGGTATTGAGTCGCTTCGTATCTTTACAAGTATTCAGCAACCATTCATTTGGTCATCGTATCGTTCAAAATACAATGGTGTTGATCCAGAAACTGCGAATAACAAAGTTAATAGAGATGTTACTCCTGCAACGAGCGTGACAACTTTCGGATTAAATGTTAAATTCTAAAAAGCTTTGAGTTATGAGCCGTGAGCTTTGAGTTCACTTAGTATTTAAAATCAAAAAATAAATAAGAAAATGAAAAAAACATATATAAAATCGTTTAAAATATTCACCTTGATTTCCTTCATGATGGTCGGTCAATCTTGTGAAGATACGCTTAAAGAAACCGTAATCTCAGGAGTAAGTAATGATTACATTAATACGCCAGCGGGTTTCAATGCTGCTATTAACTCAGCTTATGCAAGTTTAAGAGGTTTTTATGGTACTCAAATGGGTTTAACTGTCACTGAATTCGGTACAGATTTATACGCAACGGGTGCGGATGGTGGTTACAAAGGATTCCATTTCTATGATGCTCAATTAAATTCACAAGTGGATTGGTTAGCATCAATTTGGGATGAATTATACAGAGGAATTAATACTTGTAATGCCGTTATTGAAAGAGCGCCAAGTGCAACTGGACTTACAGATGCTTTGAAAAAACAAAGAGTTGCTGAAATGAAGTTTTTGCGAGGACACTACTATTTCCTTTTATTACAACAATGGGGTGGCGTAGATTTAAGATTAACCGAAACTTTGGTTCCTACTAAAGTAACAACAAGAGCTTCAGAGGCAGATATGTACAAAGCAATTATTGCTGATTTGGAAGGTTCGTTAGCTGACTTAGAAAACAAAAAAGCATCTTCTGATTATGGTAGAGCAACTAAAGCTGCGGCAGAACATCTATTGGCACGTGTATATTTAGCGAAAGCAACGTCTTCTGCCAAAGCGGCTGATGACTATGCAAAAGCCGCCACTTACGCATCAAACGTAATTAATAACTACGGATTTAAATTATTGCCTGATTTTGCGAGTGTATTTGTTCAAGGTGCGGGAGAGATTAATGATGAAGTAATTTTTGCAGTACAATATACTTCAGATCCATTGACAAATACGGCTCCTGCTCCATTAGACAATACTGGAAATGGAAACACTTTTGGCAATAACCTTCACTTATTTTTTGGGATGCAATATGATGTTCAAGCAGGTATGCAACGTGACGTAAACTATGATAGACCTTTCAAAAGATTACGTCCTACGAAATTCTTGACTGAAACTCTTTTTGCCGATAAAGTAAATGATTCTCGTTACAAGAAAAGTTTTAGAGATACTTGGTTGTCAAACCTTCCTGGAACATATAATACAGCCTTTGATAACTCAAAAGCAAAAGTAACTTTCAAAAGTGGCGATACTACGATTTTTATACCAGGTTACGAAATGTCTTTGGCGGAACGTGCTAAAAGACCTTACCAAGTGTTAGTACCAAGTGCTTATACTGAGGCACTTTTCCCTACCTTGGTTAAGTTTATGGATCCACTTCGTCAAGACAAAACGTATGCGCCTGGTAGTCGTGATTTCTTGGCATTCCGTTTGGCGGATACTTATTTGATGTTGGCTGAGGCACAATTATTTCAAAATAAAATTTCCGACGCTACTGCATCTGTAAATATGGTACGTACACGTGCAGCATTCGCAGGAAAAACTGCTGCCATGCAAATTACCCCAGCACAAATGACTTTTGATTTCTTAATGGACGAAAGAGGAAGAGAATTGGCTGGAGAGCAAATTAGATGGATGGATTTAAAACGTTGGGGTAAATTGGTTGAACGTGTTAAAGCGTATAACCCACAAGCATCAGCCATTAAAGAAACGCATAATTTACGTCCAATTCCACAATCACAAATTGATAGAACAGAAGGTGGAGCTTCAGCATTCCCTCAGAATCCTGGCTATTAATATCAATTGCTAATTAAAAATTGATAATGGACAATTAAACGTTAAGGGTTAGTAAATTCAATAATTTTGAATCTACTAACCCTTAAATTTTTTAAATTATCCATTGTCAGCTATTTACTGTCGACTATCTCATTGTCAATTGTCCATTATCAATTAACTAAGTCTGTCTTTAAAACTTTCATATCCAAAAGATTTCACTAAATCGAAAGTGTCATCTTCTCGCCAAATACCAATAGATGGTAAATTTACACCGTTGAAAGTCGTTGTTTTTACCATCGTATAATGAATCATATCATCAAAAACAATGGAATCGCCAATTTCTAAGGGTTTATCGAAAGAATAATCTCCGTAAAAATCTCCCGCCAAACAAGTCATTCCGCCAAAACGATACGTTGGTTTTCCTTCAACTGGTTCGTGATATGCTCCTAAGATTACTGGTTTGTAAGGCATTTCTAAAGTATCGGGTAAATGAGCGGCGAAACTCATATCCAATATTGCCACATTAATTCCCTGAGAATCAATAATATCCAACACCGTTGAGGTTAAATAGCCAGTCCTCCACCCGACTGCCGAGCCTGGTTCCATGATAATTTTCAGGTTTGGGTAACGAGTTTTCAAGCCTTGCAACACACCAATTAAATGTTCAACATTGTAATCGGCCCGAGTGATTAAATGTCCGCCACCCAAATTTAACCATCTGACTTGCTTCAATAAACTGCCGAAACGTTCTTCGATGGCTTGTAAAGTTCTTTCCAAGGTAAAAGAATCATTTTCACAGAGCGTGTGCGAATGCAAACCTTCAATGCCTTCGGGTAAAGTATCGCTAAGCTGATTGCGGGTGATACCCAAACGAGAACCAGCAATGCAAGGATTATACATATCCGTTTCAACCTCGGAATATTGAGGATTAATTCGGAGTCCGCAACTTACGCCACCCGCAATGGCTCTATCCTTAAATTTACTGAACTGATTTAAGGAATTGAAAGAAACATGGTTGGAATAGGTTAATAACTCATCAAACTCAGAATCTAAATAAGCAGGAGAATAAACATGAGTCTTAGCTCCCATTTCTTCAAAACCCAAACGAGCTTCGTGCAGTGAACTTGCCGTTGAACCTGCCAAATATTGGCGAACCATTGGAAAAGTAGAGAACATTGAAAACCCTTTCAAAGCACAAATTATTTCGATTTTGGCTTGTTGTTGGACGTATTTTAGGAGTTCTAAATTTTTACGTAAAAGCCTATCTTCTAAGACGTAACAGGGAGATGGTATTTGTTTGAAATCTATCATTTATTTTAAGGTTTTAGGGGTTAGTAAAAATACGTATATTTGAACTTCCCGAAAGTTTATGAGTGCCAACTTCCCGAAAGTTCTTTCACTTTCGGGAAGTTCTATTGAGTCCGAACTTGTCGAAAGTAAAAAGAACTTTCGACAAGTATAGTTTCGGAAAGTTCTCTTTGGGTCAGAACTTCTCGAAAGTAAAAAAACTTTCGAGAAGTAGAAAACGAGTTTATTTATTCATAAAACCAGACCCTTAAAACCGATTACCTCATTTTAATACTCATGTGGAAGAGTGCCGTTCACAATTTCATGCCAAGGCAAACCGTGAATGTTCAACATCGCCATAAATGGGTCTGGATTCATATCTTCGCAATTCCAAACGCCTGGCTTCATCCATTCACCCGTAATCATCATCATGGCTCCTATCATGGCTGGCACACCCGTTGTGTAACTTACGCCCTGTGCTTGAACTTCTTTCCAACAATCTTGGTGTTTGCAATTATTCCAAACGTAATAGGTTTTATCTACACCGTCTTTAATTCCTTTGATTTGACAACCAATTGACGTTTCGCCCGAATAGTTTTCTCCTAATGAACTTGGTTCTGGTAAAACTGCTTTCAGAAATTCCAAAGGAACAATCTCCAAGCCTTGAAATTTGATGGGTTTGATAGAGGTCATTCCTACATTTTCCAACACATTTAAGTGCGTAATGTATTGTTGCCCGAAAGTCATCCAGAATCTTGCCCGTTTCAAGGTTGGGAAGTTTTTCACCAAAGATTCTAATTCTTCGTGGTATAGAACATACGATTCTTTGGGTCCAATGCCGGGATAATCAATGGGTTTATGAATTGACATCGCTTCAATTTCTACCCATTCGCCATTTTCCCAGTATTTACCTTTTTGCGTAATCTCCCGAATGTTAATTTCTGGATTGAAATTAGTAGCAAATGCTTTACCATGGTCGCCCGCATTACAGTCGATAATATCCAAATAATGCATTTCATCGAAATGGTGTTTATTGGCGTAAGCGGTATAAACTTGGGTAACACCTGGATCAAAACCACAACCCAAAAGAGCCATTAAACCAGCTGCTTTAAAACGCTCCTGATAAGCCCATTGCCACGAATATTCAAATTTGGCAACATCTTTGGGTTCATAATTGGCGGTATCCATGTAATGAATTCCTGTTTCAAGACAGGCATCCATAATGGTTAAATCTTGGTAGGGTAGCGCCACATTGATAATCATAAATGGCTTTACTTTGTTAATAAGTACTACTAATTCAGGTACGTTATCGGCATCAACTTGCGCAGTTTGAACCTTCGTCGGCAAACCGATTTTTGCACATTCTTCTGCAATCGCATCACATTTACGGAGGGTGCGGCTTGCCAACACCACTTCTGAAAACACATCAGGATTCATGGCGCATTTCTTCACCACTACATTTCCTACGCCACCCGCACCTATGATTAAAACTTTCTTTGACATTTTTATAATTATTTAATCGTTTTTTACTTGTTGAAAATAGTATGATTCCTTGAAGAATACCCTAATTATCACAAAATTAATCAAACCTCATAAATTAAAGGTGATTCATGCGTTAATTTTGTAAGAATATAGCAAATCACTATTTAGATGTTATTCTTATGAATCAAACCAATACCGTTTTCGTCATGGCTTTGTCCATTATTTTGATAGGCTATTTATTAAAAATAAAAAATATTATTGCTGAGTCAGAAGGTAAAATTATTTCCAAATTTTTAATGCACAGCACCTTTCCAGCCTTGATATTTGTGACAATGGTACGGGTGAATTTTGAATTAAACTTACTTTTATTACCCGTAATTGCTTTTTTCTTTTCGGTTTTTACGATGGTAACCGCAAGATATTTTTTCAAGAGTCAAGCCCAAAAAATGAAGGCAATGTTGATTATGGGCAGTGGAGGTTTCAATTTAGGGCTATTCGCTTATCCACTCATTGAAGGAATTTGGGGGCAAGCAGGCATGGTTTACGCCGCCATGTTTGATATAGGAAATGCCTTTGCCGTTTTTGGTTTGGTGTATGGCACAGGGGCTTTTATGTCGGAACAGAATGTGGTTCATTCTAAAAAAGATAATATTAAAAAAGCGGTCTGGAAAATTACCACTTTAGTTCCTTTTCAAGCAGTAATTTTGGGTATCATTGTCAATTTGAGTCATTTTCAAATGCCTGAAATTGCCATGAATATTTTGGATGTTTTGGCAAAGGGTAATAAGGTGATTGTGTTACTAATTATGGGGATTTATCTAAATTTTTCAATACCTAAAGATATCCTTAAAAAAACGATTAATGTCTTGGCAATCAGGTATTTTTGGGGACTTTTATTAGGTGTAATTTTCTATTATTCTCTTCCTTTTGAACTGCTTTATCGTCATGTATTATTGATAATTCTAATTGTACCCATCGGTATGACATTATTACCGTTTTCGGATGAATTGGGCTATGATACCAAAATGGCAGGCGTTTTAGTTAACTTTTCAATGTTAATAAGTTTTGTGATGATGTGGGCTTTGGTGGTGGGGTTGGGAATGGGTAATTAGGAGGCTCGAGATTCGATGTTAGTTTTCAGATGTTCGATAAAGCGCTGATTTTCAATAACTTATTACTCACTTTATCCATTTAATTTTTGCCCTATCTATATTTAATAAGTCATGTTAAACAAACATACAGCGTATCTAAATATTTGTAGTATTTGGGTAAGCTGTATGTTTAAAATCTCAAGAAATCATACTTATAAATTCTTAATAACCAGAATTTTAAGTCAAAACTGGATTCAACGTCATTGCTACCGTTGGAATTGGGAAAATTCTGCGAGTTACATCTGCATTGGTTTTGAATCCGTAAGCATCTTCGTATTTGCCAAAGCGAATCATGTCATTTCTGTGCCAAATTACCATAACGTATCGTATTTGTCCAACCAATTAATAATTTTGGTTGTGGACTTCCGATGTACTTATAATCCGTTCCAATGGCGGAAGGTTTTCGGGATTAAAGAAATTGGAAGATTCAGCCGATAATTATTCGTTGGCGAGTGGTTCAGGAGAATACAATTTTGGAAAAGATTCCTTTAAAATTGACGGAGGTATTTTTAAACCTACAAAACGTAGAGGATTGGACGGCGAAATGTTCACCTCCCATTTTGGCACTTTAAGAACCGAAGGAATGCACGTTTATTTCACAGGGATTACGCCATTTGAGCATAAAATTCAACTTGAGTGATTGAGTGAATTAGCGGTAGAGTGATTTGAGAAAATTTTCACAAATCACTCAATCACTAATTCACTCCATTAGAAAGGTCGGGTTGCCTTCGCAAAGCAACTCATCCAATATTTACTAAATAAATTATCTTCTTTAATCCCTTTGGAAGAGGAGGCGTGAATGAAGAGAACTTCTTTGTCGTTTTTAAATTCTGTAACCATTCCAGCGTGATTGATTGATGAAGTTCCTCCTTTGTTCGTCACAAAAAATACCCAATCGCCCGCACGCAATTCATCAACTGATATTTCTCTACCTATTTCGGATTGTTGCCATGAAATTCTTGGAATTTTGAAGCCATATTGTCCGTAAACGCAATAAAGTAAACCCGAACAATCCATTCCGTTGCCGTCTGTTCCGCCCAAACGGTAGGGAACACCCGTATAAGAACGTGCCAAAGAAACCATTTCGTTGATGGTTTTTGAATTATAATTGCGTTGATATGATTTTGAAGGAGCTGCTTTCGTGGAAGCCGAAGAATTATCCATTTCTCGACGACGAAAAAGCCGACAAGAATCTAAAAATATAAGCAGTAAAAGAAGTATCAGTACCCGATGAAGGGCATTGGGAGAGGGTTCTTTCATACAATTTTTATCGTAAGGATATTAGTAATTACAATTCAAAGATAAACGATTTTTTGAAGATTGAATTGTATTTTACGAATTTTTTAGTATTCTGACGGTAACGAAAAGCTGTCCAACGTGGCGTTGGGTATGTTCGGCCGCATGAAAAAGTAAGCCTAATAGATTGGTTGGAATTTGTTTTCTGCCGATTCCACGGGGTTCTAAAAGTATTTTTTCGTCCATATTTTTCAATTGCGTCAGGGCTTTATTTACTTGATTATTGAAACGAGTCAGCAAACCTTTCACGGTCAAATATTGCGTATTATCCGATTCTAAGGCTAATAATTCCAATTGGTCCTCGTTCAATAATTGATTGTTGGCGTACGTGAAAAGCCTATCCAACACGCCAGAAAGGTGTTGCAAATGGAAGGCTACCGAAGCAATACCTGCTGGTTTTTCCCAAATTAATTCATTGGGAAAATCTATCATCATCAAATTGACTTCTTCACGAGCCTGCAAAATGGCATGAGCGACGGGTTGCAAAAGTGGAGCAAGTCCTGCAATGGGGCCACGCATCCAGACTTCAAGATTCTGATTTGGTTTATTCATAGGTTAGTTAGCGTGAATTTATTCTAAAGAAAAGCATCAATTTTATCAAAAATATCATTCAATTTTACATCCATCGTATCAATTAGGATTTCGGGGTTTTCATGGTCATAAATTGTTTCCGTCCACACTTTGGGGTTTTCTGTTTTCTGAAATTTTATCACAACCTTCTCAAATCTATCCACAAAAATTACTTCGTGAATGCTTTTCATACTTTGGTATTTGTACAGCTTTTCATTCAAATCATATTGATAAGTCCCCTCTGAAAGCACTTCAACAACTAAATATGGATTTAAAATAATAGCATTTGACTGATTATAAAACTCCAATTTCCCTTTTACAACAGTTACATCTGGATTAAAAAAGCCTTGCTTGTCACTATTTTTTACGCCAAGATTACTACCAAAAACATTAAATCCATTGAATTGATAGTGAGTTACTAAAAGTGTGGTCATATAACTGACAATAAATTCGTGAATGGCTGATGCAAGACCCATAATGATAATTTTTCCGTTGTTATATTCTGCTTTGTAGATAGTTTCTTCTAAAAAATCCATAAATTCATCCCAAGTGGCTTCGATGGTTACGATACCTCCTTGTTCAATTTTCTGAATTTGAATTTCCGATAAAACTATTTTTTCGAGTAATTCCATTGGTTGATGAATTTAGATTTTTAGTAAATATAGAAATATTCGATAAACTTCCCGAAAGTTTAAACCCGCAATGGATATTGTTTCGGGAAGTTTAAGTTCGTCGTGAATATTACAAACCCTTCATACTCAACGCCACCCTTTTTCTGGCAGTATCAACCTCCATCACCCGCACTTTCACGTGTTGTTGTAATTTCACCACTTGATTGGGGTCAGAAACGTATTGATTGGCTAATTGAGAAATATGTACCAAACCATCTTGCTTCACACCAACGTCCACAAAACAACCAAAAGCGGTAATATTTGTCACAATTCCTGGCAAAATCATTCCTTGGTATAAATCCTCCACTTTCTTTACATTCGGGTCAAATTCAAAGGCAATTAATTGCTCTCTGGGGTCACGAGAAGGCTTTTCCAATTCCTTCATAATATCTTGGAGCGTCAATAAACCAATTTTTGGCGTAACATAATCTTTCAAAATAATGCGTTTTCTCAACTCTGGTTGATTCATTAAATCCTTTACGGTACATTTCAAATCCTTCGCCATTTGTTCTACGACGGGATAGGTTTCGGGGTGAACGGCCGAATTATCCAAGGGATTTTTCGCTTCGTGAATCCTTAAAAATCCGGCACATTGCTCAAAGGCTTTATCGCCCAAACGGGCCACTTTTTTAATTTGACTTCGGGAAGTAAAATCGCCATTTTCCTGCCGAAATTTCACCACATTTGCCGCAATGGCAGGGCCTAAACCAGCCACGTAACTTAACAAATGTTTAGAAGCCGTATTGAGATTTACCCCAACTGCATTTACGCAACTTTCCACCACCGCATCCAAAGAATCTTTCAACAAATTCTGTTCAACATCGTGCTGATATTGCCCAACGCCAATGGATTTTGCATCAATTTTCACCAATTCAGCCAAAGGATCCATCAATCTACGACCAATTGAAACGGCTCCACGAACCGTAATATCTTTGTCGGGAAACTCCTCACGAGCAATCGTTGAAGCCGAATAAATGGATGCACCTTGTTCCGAGACGGCAAAAATTTGTGGGATTT
The DNA here is from genome assembly GCF_964672035.1 of Arcicella sp. Lineage (NCBI taxonomy): Bacteria > Pseudomonadati > Bacteroidota > Cytophagia > Cytophagales > Flectobacillaceae > Arcicella > Arcicella sp. Next base: position 114,161 of record NZ_CBABQS010000002.1, on the reverse strand, counting down.
TCTTGAACGGAAGTTTCTTCACAAAATCCTCCGTTTCACGTCCAGCCGTGCCATTTCCAATCGCCACCGCTTCAATTTGATATTTTTCGGACAACGCCAAAACCTTGTCCTGAGCCTCTGAAGGCTTATCGAATGGATAAATAACCGTATCCGCCAATAGATTTCCTTGAGCATCCAAAACCACCGTTTTACACCCTGTCCGATAACCTGGGTCGATGGCAAGCACCTTTTTTTGTCCCAAAGGAGAAGCCAACAATAACTGACGAAGGTTCTGGGCAAAAATTCTGATGGCCTCGTTATCCGCTTTCCCTTTCGACAATCCCGCAAATTCATTTTCGATTGATGGCTTCATCAAACGTTTATAAGAATCGGTAATGGCAAGTTCAACTTGTTCCTTTGCTTCGGGTAATCCACGCAAGAAAATTCTATCCAAAGCACCCAAAGCGTTGTCCTCTTCGGGCGAAATAGTTACCGATAAAAAGCCTTCTTCTTCCCCTCTACGTATTGCCAAAAGTCGGTGCGAAGGCACTTTTTTCAACGGCTCATTAAAATCGAAATAATCACGGTATTTTGCCCCCTCCTCTTCCTTGTTTTTCTTCACTTTTGCATACACAATTGCTTCACGGTCAAAGACTTTACGGACGGCAATTCTGGCATCCATATTTTCGTTTACCCATTCCGCCATAATATCTCTGGCTCCTTGTAAAGCCTCTTGAACATTGGCAACTTTATCATTCAAAAACGACTCTGCTTTTTTGAGAACGCTATTTTCTTTTTGCTCAAAAATCAACTTCGCCAAAGGTTCTAAACCTTTTTCGATGGCAATGCTCGCACGAGTTTTACGCTTTTGTTTATACGGTAAATAAAGGTCTTCCAATTCTTGGAGATGAAAGGCATTAGTGAGTTTTTCCAATAAAATAGGCGTCATTTTGCCTTGTTCTTCAATAGATTTAATAATTCCCTCCCGACGCTTATCGGCCTCTTTCAGTTTCGTCCAAAGTTCTTTAATATCCAGAATTTGTACTTCATCAAGACTTCCCGTGGCTTCTTTTCGGTATCGGGCAATAAAAGGAACGGTTCCGCCTTCGTCAAATAGATTAATCGTATTTTGTACTTGATGGGTCATCACGCCCACCGAGTTAGCGATGATTTGGATTTGTGTTTTATTCATTATTATTTTTAATTTCTAATCATCAAAATATGTTCAATGCCATCCTCCAAATAAACCTCATCAAGCTGCTCAAAACCGAAAGACTCATAATATTTTTTGAGGTATAATTGAGCGCCAATTTTTATAGGAACACCTCCGTAAAGTTCTTCTAAAAGTTCGATAGATTTCTGCATCAATTGTTTGCCAATTCCACTTCCCCTGGCTAATGGAGAAGTAACTACTCGCCCAATAGAAGCTTCCTCATACGATACGCCCGCTGGCACGATACGAGTGTATGCCATCACTTTTTGAGAATCCGTATCGAAACCCATCAAATGGTAGCATTTAAAGTCTTTATCATCCAAATCTTGAAAAGGACAATTTTGTTCAACAATAAAAACCTCATTTCGGAGTTGCAGAATTTGATACAATTCTGTGGTTAAGAGATTTTTAAAATGTTTGTGATACCAAGTGATATTCATAATTGTTGATGATTAAACCCCTTTTTTACATTAAAGAGAAGTTGGTTGAGGTATTTTTCCTAAGAAACTTCTAAAAGCTAAATCCTTATTTTTATCTTTGTAAAAACCAGAATATAAAAACAATATTATGCTCAAAAGACTTATCCTTGCTTTACTATTATTGAGTATTTTTCAAAATATTAATGCTCAAAAAAATGCTTCTGAATACGAATCAGCCCATAAAAAAGCAATTCAGACTTATAAAAATGGTGAATTTAAAAAAGCTCAATCAGAATTTGAAGCAATATGCAACAATCGTGTTGAATCGTTTCTTGTTCCCTATTCGTTTTACTTTAATGCCCTTTCTTCTACAAAATTGCAGAAATATTCCGAGGCAAAAACAACTTTAAGAAATTTATTAGCACTTTATCCCAATTGGAGTCAAAAAGACGAAATTAACTATCTTTTTGCCAATATCGCATTTGAAGAAAAAAATTATGGAGAAGCGTTGGAGGTAGCAAAATCTATTAATTCAGAATCCCTTCAAGATGATTTGGCAGAAATGAAATCTTTTTATATTGGTGAAATTACCACTCAAAAAACCTTACAAGACCTTATAAAAAGGTTTCCTGATGAAAGTGTATTATCCGAAAAGAAAAATAAAGTTAGCGATATTTCCCAATCAAATCCGCCATCTGCAAATGTTAGTCAATCGAAGGGCTATTTTAATTTAGGAATTCTTTTACCCCTTGATATTGAAACACTTGAGCCAGACAAACCTCGAAAAAATCAGTACGCTATTGATATTTATCAAGGGATGAAAATGGCAAAATCGACGCTTTTGAAGGAGGGAATTACCATCAATCTTTTTACTTACGATGTCGCTAATAATCCTGACGATATGTTGGAATTAGTTAATAACGAATCTTTCAAAAAAATGGATTTGTTGGTGGGCCCATTATACACTGAAACCAATAAAGTAGCCACTGCCTACTGCGAAACATTTCAGATTCCGATTGTGAATCCAATGTCAAATAATCGTAAAATTTTGGATGAATATACTCTCTCTTTTTTGGCGCAACCTTCGGCTGAAATGCAAGCGATAAAAGCCGTTGATTTTGTCAGAAAACAAGCTTTTGTGGGTCGAAATACGGCTATTTACTATACAGATTCATACAATGATTCAACGATGGCGGAAACTTATCGTCAACAAATGCAAAAATTTGGTTATGAGATTGTTAAGTTTGAAAAAATCCTACCGTATTCCGATGATATAGGTTCAAAATTACCCTTGAACCAAGTTAGTCATATTTTCATGGCAACTTCCGATAAAAAAGCGGGACTTTCAATGATTACAGCCTTGAATAAAAAGGACTATATGTCGCCTCTCGTTACCACAGCGGAGGCTTTTAATTCCTCAAATTTGAGCATTGGAACCCTTGCAGGTAGAGAAGTTTATTGTCTCGACCCAGAATTTATAGATTTAGAAAAGCCCGAAGTGGATAGTTTTAGAAAAGATTATTTAATCAAATATGGAATTATTCCTTCCTATTATGCCTTTCATGGATATGATTTAACGCTTTTTTGGGGTAGAATTTTAGGCAGAAATGGCAATAATATTCGCCGAGGATTAGACAGTCGGGATACTTATAAAGACACGTACATTCTTTCGGGATTCAATTACATCAAATCACAAGATAATCAGGTGTTACCAGTAACAACTTTTCAGAATTATAAATTTGTATTAGCGAGATAGGCGAAGGAGAAAGGAAAATTAGGAGGAAGGGAGGAAAGAATGCAGGAATTATTTTATCAACTGCTTTTTTAACTCCAACACCTTCCTCCCTTTCTCCATTCTTTCTTTCCTCCATTTTATTCATGACAAACTCAGAACAACTTTTTCAAAAAGCAAAAAACTTTATTCCAGGAGGCGTAAACTCCCCCGTTCGTGCCTTCCGTGCAGTTGGTGGAAATCCTATTTTTATTAAATCAGCCAAAGGAGCGTATCTACACGACGAAGATGGTAATTCATACATTGAATTAATTAATTCTTGGGGTCCCATGATTTTGGGACACGCTCACGAGTTGGTAGAAAAAGCCGTTTCAGATGCTATTCAAGACGGTTTTTCTTTCGGCGCTCCAACTCGCAGAGAAGTAGAAATGGCAGAATTAATCTGTTCAATTGTGCCATCCGTAGAAAAAGTCCGCATGGTAAATTCAGGAACAGAAGCCACCATGTCAGCTTTGCGAGTGGCTCGTGGATATACAGGAAGGGATAAAATGATAAAATTTGAAGGCAATTATCACGGTCATGGCGACTCGTTTTTGATTGCCGCTGGTTCGGGAGCCATGACTTTTGGCGAACCCGATAGTCCAGGCGTTACGAAAGGTGTTGCCAATGATACTTTGACCGCACAATACAATAATTTAGCGGCCGTTCAGACTTTAGTTGATGCCAATAAAGGACAAATTGCTTGTATCATTCTCGAACCCGTTGTCGGAAATATGGGCTTAGTAAAACCCGTAGTAGGATTTTTGGAAGGACTTCGTAAAATTTGCGATGAAGAAGGAATCGTATTGATTTTTGATGAAGTAATGACGGGTTTCCGTTTGGCAAAAGGCGGTTTTCAAGAACGTTGTGGCGTGATTCCAGATATGACCACGATGGGGAAAATCATTGGTGGTGGTATGCCAGTGGGTGCTTACGGAGGAAAGAAAGAAATTATGGACATCGTTTCTCCTGCAGGACCTGTTTATCAAGCAGGCACACTTTCGGGCAATCCAATTGCAATGGCGGCAGGTCTGGCAATGTTAAACCATTTGAATACTACGCCTTCAGTTTATACTCGTTTGGAAGAACTAGGCACAAATTTGACCAACGGAATGAAAGCCAATATGGAAAAATTAGGCTTAAATTATACGCTCAATCACGTGGGTTCAATGTTTACTTTGTTCTTTACGGATAAACCCGTGAATAATTTTGAAGACGCAAAAACTTCTGATACGGCATTATTCGGGAGATATTTCCAAGCGATGTTAAAACGGGGAATTTACCTCGCTCCTTCTCAATACGAAGCGATGTTTCTTTCTACGGCTTTGACCGATGAGCATATTCAGATGATTTTGGAGGCGAATTTAGAGAGTTTGAGGGAAGTAGTGTAATCGCTAACTATGAACTATAAGGTTAAAAATCCATTCGACAATAGTTGAATGGATTTTTCGTTTCGTTTAGTTTTATTCTATTAAAACCCTTACAGGATAAAAACACTACAAATAAATTCTAAATTTACCTTTCAAAACTTCCTCCAACATATCATGAAAAAAACAATCACTTCTTTACTCTTATTATTTTCTGTCATTGGGTTCAGTCAAAAAACTGCCAAGCAGGAAAATCTCTTGCAATATGTTAATCCTTTGGTGGGAACTGACTCTCGATTTGAGTTTTCAAACGGCAATACTTATCCCGCTATTGCCTTGCCTTGGGGCATGAATTTCTGGACACCGCAAACCAATAAAATGGGCGATGGTTGGTGTTATCAATACGCCAGCAACAAAGTGAGAGGGTTCAAACAAACGCACCAACCGTCTCCGTGGATTAACGATTACGGTGCTTTTTCTATTTTTGCGACTACCGAAAAACTCGTTTTTGACGAAAATAAACGGGAATCTTGGTTTTCACATAAGGCCGAAATTTCTAAACCCAATTATTACCGAAATTACTTATCAGACTACAACACAACCATTGAAATCACGCCAACCGACCGTGCCGCAAGATTTAGAATTACGTATCCACAAACGGATAAGGCGTATTTAATCATCGACGGATTCTTCAAAAATTCGATGGTGAAGGTTTTTCCGAAAGAAAGAAAAATCATTGGTTATGCCCGTAATTCATCTGGCGGAGTTCCCGATAATTTCAAAAACTATTTTGTCATCTACGTCGATAAAGAATTTGAAGAGGTTTTTGGCGTGAAAGATGGCGAAATTCAACCTAATGTTTTGGAAGTTGAAAGCAAACATGCGGGCAGCATTATTCGCTTCAAAACGAAAACGGATGAACAAGTGAATTTAAAAATTGCGTCGTCATTTATCAGTCCAGAACAGGCAGAATTAAATTTGCAGAACGAAATTGGCAATCAAAATTTTGACCAACTTGTCGCAAAAGGAGCCAATGCTTGGAATACCCAATTGAACAGAATTAAAGTTGAAGGCGGTTCTACGGATGAATTAAGAACATTTTATTCGGCCTTGTACCATACGATGTTGTTCCCAAGAAAATTTTACGAAATAGATAAAGACAATAAAATTGTCCATTATAGTCCGTATAATGGGAAAATTGCCTCGGGCTTTATGTTTACGGATAATGGCTTCTGGGATACATTCAGAGCGGTTTTTCCATTATTTAACTTGATGTTTCCCGAAATGAACAGCCAAATTATGGAAGGTTTAGCCAATACCTACAAAGAAGGTGGTTGGTTACCAGAATGGGCAAGTCCAGGACACAGAGATTGTATGGTTGGTTCAAATTCGGCTTCCATTATTTCGGATGCGTATTTGAAAGGCGTTGGTAGAAATAACATCGAAACGCTATACGAAGCCATCACAAAAAATACCAAAAATGAAGGTCCATTAAGTTCCGTTGGACGATTGGGAGCGAAATATTATAACGATTTGGGCTACGTTCCTTACGATGTTGGTATTAATGAAAATACGGCTCGCACGCTCGAATATGCTTACGATGATTTTACGATTTGGAAACTCGCAAAGTCCTTGAATAAACCGCAAAGTGAAATTGATTTATACGCTAAGAGAGCGCAAAATTACCGAAATGTGTTCGACAAATCAATCAATTTTGTTCGAGGAAAAAATAAAGATGGCAGTTTTCAAACACCTTTCAGACCTGATAAATGGGGAGATGCTTTTACGGAAGGATGTTCTTGGCACTGGACTTGGTGCGTTTTTCACGACGTGCAAGGGTTGATGGATTTAATGGGTGGTAAGCAAAATTTTGTGTCAAAATTAGACTCCGTTTTCACCGCACCACCTACTTTCGATTACTCATATTATGGCATTCAAATTCACGAAATTACCGAAATGTTAGTGATGAATATGGGACAATACGCTCACGGAAATCAGCCAATTCAGCACATGCCGTACTTGTATAATTATGCGGGTCAGCCGTGGAAAAGTCAATATCACGTGAGAAATATTATGAAAAAGCTTTATTCAGCGAATCCAGACGGACTTTGTGGCGATGAAGACAATGGACAAACTTCCGCATGGTACGTATTCTCGGCCTTGGGAATGTATCCCGTAGCACCTGGCACTGACCAATACGTGTTGGGTTCTCCGCTCTTCAAAAAAGCCACGATTAATTTACAAAATGGCAAAAGTTTCAGCATTATTGCACCTGAAAATAGCACAGAAAATATCTACATTGCCAGTGCGAAATTGAATAATGTAGCCTACTCGAAAAATTTTTTGAGCTACGGAGAACTCATGAAAGGTGGAATATTGAATTTAAAGATGTCGGCGAAACCGAATAAAACGAAAGGTATCAATCAAAGTGATTTCCCTTATTCTATGACTAATGAATTAAAAAAATAAGATTCATCAGAAAGCCCATCTAATAATTTTAGATTAAAATTAAACAAAAATTTTGAATCAGTTTCTTTATTTGATTTCTTTAGTTGCTATTATTTCTAAAGAATTAACAAATAATTAAAAATAAAAAAACAAATCCTGATGTACTTCAAATTAACTCTTCTATCAACATTCGTCCAAATTTTACTTGGCGTATCGACTGGTTTCGCACAACAACCTTCTTGGACATTAACGCCTTTTGTGAAACAGGATGCCGACAATCCAATTTTATTGCCCATTAAAAATACGGTGTTCAATTGTCCCGTTAGTAAACAACCTGTTCATTGGGAGGCAAAGGATGTTTATAATCCTGCGGCGGTGGTTCGCAACGGAAAGGTGTATTTGCTTTATCGGGCGGAGGATACGTTGAAATCGGTGGATGGTACTTCTCGCATTGGCTTGGCGGTGAGTTCCGACGGGATTCACTTCAAAAGACAAGCAAAACCTGTTCTTTTTCCAGAAAATGATTTCATGAAGCCTTACGAATGGGCGGGCGGTTGCGAAGACCCTCGAATCGTGGAAACTAACGAAGGAAAATATATTGTAACCTACACGACTTACGATGGCAAGACTGCTCGTTTATGCGTGGCAACCTCCACTAATCTTCAGAAATGGAAAAAGCAGGGCTTGGCATTTCAACAAGAGAAATACAAAGATTTATGGTCGAAATCGGGGGCAATTATTTGTCGTAGAGTTGGTTCGAGATTAATTGCCACCAAGGTCAACGGAAAATATTGGATGTATTTTGGTGATACCAGTATTTTCTTGGCAACCTCAAAGGATTTGATTAATTGGGAAATCGTGGAAGATAAAATGGGCAAGCCCAAACCCATTTTTGGTGCCAGACCAGATAAATTTGATAGCCGTTTAGTGGAATCTGGACCGCCAGCCATCATCACGAAAAAAGGAATATTATTGCTTTATAATTCAATGAATTTGCATGAAAACGGCTTTGCGGGTTTACCTCCCGATGCGTATAGTGCAGGGCAAATTTTGATGGACATGAATGACCCATCGAAGGTAATTGGAAGAACAGACGAAAATTTTATGAAGCCAGAAAAACCTTATGAATTAACTGGACAAGTGAATCAAGTCGTTTTTATTGAAGGATTGGTATATTTCAAGAAAAAATATTTCTTATATTACGGAACAGCAGACTCTAAAATTGCGGTGGCAGTTTGTCAATTTTAGTTTTATTTATTTTAAGAAAATTGAATATTGAAATAAACCAGTTAGGAAAACGACTACGATATTAGGTATCTTATGTTCAAAAATAATACAAATTTTAAGATAAAATTAAGGCTTCGTTGGATACGAAGCCTTAATTTTTAACTTAAAATTCAGTTTTATTACTTTGTGCTTATTTTCCCAACAAATTCCCAATTTGTTTAAGGGTAATCTCGGCTATTTTAGCATTATAACTCAAGTTATTTAAACGGTATCCAGAATTTTCAAAACTTTGTTGGGCAATAATGATGTCCACCGTTGTAGCATTTCCTAATTGAACTTTTTGAGTGATTAATTTTAACAATTTTTGCGCTAAAGCATAATTTTGACGTTCAGATTCAATCAATTTCATATTACTGGTGTAAGCTTCCCATGACTTAGCGGCTATATTTTGAAAGTTTTGGTCAATAATCTCTCGTTGAATTCTGGCATTTTGGGTATTCACTTTCGCAATTTGAACTTGTCGAGTGTTCACCGTTCCTGTATAGATTGGAATCGTTACCGCCATTCCTATAAATGGGCCATAGTTTTGATTCAAAAGCGTAAAACCAGCACTACTTTGACTCATCGAATAATTATAACCAGTGTTCACTGTAACAGATGGGTATCTTCGGGCATTTGTTTCTCTTTCAAGAATCTTATTAATATTTATCTGCACATCGGCTACTAAAAAGGCAGGGTTTTTTTTCAGATTTACTTCGATATTTTCCCACCGAATATCTTTATCGACCAGAATAGTATCCTTCACCATAATTTCGGTATTGGGATTTATAACCATGCTTCTCAACAAATCATCTTTGCTTTGCTCAATCACAATATATTGTGCTTTTTGTGCTTGGGTTTGGTTATTCAAATCTAATTGAGCTTGTAAATATTCAGAATCTCCCAATAATCCAACGTTTCTACGGGCTTCAATTAGCGCTAATCTTTGTTTTGAAACCTCAATCGATTGATTTAGCGTAGCAAGGAAATTTTGTTGTTGCACCACAGAATAATACTTAAACATTACGTCGGCAATAGCATTTTGAATCGTTGAATTTAATTGTTCTTGACTTAAATGTTGTAGCTCTTCTAATCGTTTTTTAGTAGCCAAAACTCGTCCTCCGTTGTACAAAAGCATAGATACTGTAACACCGAGATTAGCATTATTAGAAACTACGCCCGTTCTATTAGTACTTGTTCCGCTACTCAATTCTTGCTTTAAACCAGTTATTTGCTCGTTTGTACTTGCTACTCCAGTTATATTGGGTAACCCACCGGCAACTCCGATATTATTATTGATATTATTTATTTTTTCATTATTTTTTGAAATCTGAATATCTAAATTATTTTTCAAAGAAATATCTATGGCTTCGCTCAACGAAATTTGTTGTTGTGCAAAAGTCGGATTCAGTCCTACTAATAAAATAAGACAAAAAATGGGGAATGTATAATTAGAAAATGTTTTCATTTAATTTCTTTTATTCTCTTAGTTTGTTTCTAAATGAGCCGCATCTTCCTGTTCTTCTTTGGCAAGTTTAGATTCTTCAGTGATATAATTTTTACTTGAAAAGAATGTGTAAACGGCTGGAATAACTAATAACGTCAAGATTAAAGAGAATAAAATTCCACCAACGACTACAGTTCCCAAAGGTACTCTACTGCTTGATGCCGCTCCCAAACTCAAAGCAATTGGTAAAGCACCCAGAGATGTCGCTAAACTCGTCATTAGGATTGGTCGTAAACGTTGCGCCGAAGCTTCCACGACGGCATCTAACCTTGAAAAACCTTCTTTTCGCTTCTGATTGGCAAATTCTACAATTAAAATGCCATTTTTTGTCACCAATCCAATCAACATAATCATCCCTATTTGCGAGAAAATATTGAGTGTTTGTCCAAAAAACCATAGACTTCCCAAGGCACCCGCCAAAGCTAAAGGCACCGTAATCATAATCGTAAATGGATCTTTGAAACTTTCAAATTGCGCCGCCAACAGTAAATAAATCAGCGCTAAAGCCAATCCAAAGGCAAAAGCAGTGTTAGATGAGCTCTCAGAATAATCTCTTGAAGGGCCGCTAAGAGCAGTTTGAAAGGTCTTATCGAGTACTTTATCCGCAATTCTTTGCATAGCCTGAACGCCATCGCCAATGGTTTTTCCTTCTGCCAATGAAGCCGAAACCGTTGCCGCTTTCAAGCGATTGAAGTGATATAGCGAAGGAGGGTTACTACTTTCTTCCAACTTAACTACCGCACTCAAAGGAATTCGTTCTCCACGGGTGTTGGTAACAAAAAGGTTGTTGATGTCAGTTGGTTGGGTTCTATCTTTGCGTTCAACTTGAGCGATTACTTCGTATTGTCTGCCTCTCATAGTAAAATAGGCTAAACGTCTGCCACTAAAAGCTCCTTGAACGGCACTTACTACATCCTGCGTGGTTAAAGCCAAATCTTTAATTTTAATACGATCGAAAGTCATTAAGATTTCGGGCTTATTAAATTTTAAGTTTACATCAACATTTTGGAAGGTTTTATCGTTGCGAGCTGCATCCAAAAATTTAGGAATAGCATCTTTAATTTTAGCAAAATCAATATTTTGAATAACAAATTGTACGGGTAAACTACCTCTCGAACCTAATCCAACAGAAATCGTTTGTTCTTGAATGCCAAAGACACGGGCATTATTAAATTTGCCCATTTTTTTATTCAACATTTTAGCAATTTCATCTTGCGTCTTAATCCTATTTTCGGCAGATATTAATCCAATTCGAGCGATTGATGAGTTTGTTCCTCCATTACCCCCAAAACCTGGCACCGCATTAAAAACGAATTCTTTTTCTGGAATCGAATCGTTCAAGAAGTTAGTTATTTGGTCGGAAACTGCTTGCGTATATAAATAACTTGAACCTTCAGGCGTACTGATGGTAAAACGTATATTATTTTTATCTTCCATTGGGGCAATTTCACTTTGGAGATTTTTACCCGCAAAGAAAATCAACAATCCACAAGCGAATACAATCACCCAAGCAACCCACCTAACTTTCATAAAACCTTGCAGAATTCGCTTATAGCCACTTTCCATCCCCGTAAAGAATGGTTCAGTTTTATCATAAAGCCAGCCGTGTCCTGCTTTTTTACGAGTTAAATAGACATTCAAAACAGGCGTAATTGTCAAAGAAACAAAGGCCGAAATTAACACTGCACCCGCTACAACAATCCCAAATTCACGGAAAAGACGACCAACAAATCCTTCTAAGAAAATAACGGGCAAAAACACTACTGCCAGCGTCAAAGAGGTTGAAATGACCGCAAAGAAAATCTCCTTACTTCCTTCCAACGCTGCTTTCCGAATGGGCATTCCTTGTTCTAATTTTCGGAATATATTTTCAGTAACCACAATTCCATCATCTACTACCAAACCCGTAGCCAAAACGATTCCTAAAAGTGTTAAAACATTGATAGTAAATCCAAAAAGGTACATGATAAAAAATGTCGCTATCAACGAAATAGGAATATCAATCAATGGTCGAATAGCGATAAGCCAATTCCTAAAAAAGAAGAAAATCACCAAGACAACCAATCCAAACGAAATAAGTAGCGTTTCTTGTACTTCTTTCAAAGATTGGCGAACATTTTTAGTATTATCAATCAATAATTTGAACTGAATGTCTGACTTATTTTCTTTCTGTATTTCGGCTAAACGTTTATTAAACTCATCCGCAATTTTGATATAATTGGCACCAGGTTGAGGAATAACTGCCAAACCAACGGCATATACACCGTTAAATTTCCAACTTTGTTCCAAGTTAGCAGGTCCTAATTCTACTCCTGCGACATCCCCTAATCTTACAATTCCAGTAACACTTTCACGGATAATTAAATCTCTAAATTGTTGTTCCGTGGTCAGTCTGCCCAAAGCACGAATGGTCATTTCGGTATTACTTCCGTAGATTTTACCCGCTGGAATTTCGACGTTTTCACGAGCCAAAGCATTCTGAATATCGGTGAATGAAAGTGAGTAAGCATTCATGCGGTCGGGCTTCAACCAAATACGCATCGAAAAGCGTTTCTGTCCAAAAATATTCACCCCACTTACATCATTTATGGTCTGGAAACGTTGTTGAAGCACATTTTCGGCATAATCACTCAATTCTAATAAACCTTTACTCCTACTTTGGATAGCTAATAAAAGGATAAAATCACTGTTTGCATCGGCTTTTGAAACTACGGGTGGCGCATCAATATCTTGTGGTAAACCCCTAACGGCTTGGGCTACTTTATCACGAACATCACTGGCGGCGGCCTCCAAAGGTACATCCAAATTAAATTCAACTGTAATATTACTATTTCCTAAAGTACTGGAAGAGGTAATAGAACGAATCCCGGGAATTCCATTGATTTGTTTTTCGAGCGGTTCGGTAATTTGATTTTCAACAATGTCAGGGTTTGCCCCCGTATATGAAGTGGATACCGTAATAATCGGGGGGTCAATAGCGGGGTAATCACGCACGGCAAGAAATGAAAATCCAACAATTCCAAAAAGAACGATTAGGATATTCATAACGGTTGCAAATACCGGTCTTTTTAAGGATAATTCTGAAATATTCATTGCTTAGCTTAGATACTGTTTTGTTTTGAAACTTATAACGCTGGGTGGCCTTTGAACCTTAAAAAGTAAATCTTATCTAAAGCTCAATTGTTCGTTAGATTTGACACTTCTAATTTTAACAGGTTTATCAGGTCGAGCGAATAAAACACCATCTACTACAATGGTATCACCCACAGAAACACCTTTTGTAATTTCTACAAAACTTTCTTTTCTTACACCCGTTTCAATGATGACATAAGTGGCTTTACCACCTTTTATAACCACAATTTTCTTATTTTTGTCATCTGGAATAATCGCATTTGTTGGAATGGTAATACTTTTTCTGGCTGAACCTGCCTTGAAATAAACCTTCGCAAAAGTGCCTGGATTTGCCGAACAATTAGATAAGGTAGCACGTATTAATAGGTTTCGAGTAGTTTGGTTGATTTGTGGTTCACGGGCGATTACCACTGCTTTGCATCTCGAATTATTCTGCCCTTCCACCGCAACTTCTACCACAGAACCTTTACGAATCACGGCTGAGTTTTCTTCTGGAACAGTAAAATCTACTTTCAATTTATCTACTTGTTGAATGGTGGCGAGGATAGTAGTTGGCGAAGCGTAAGCACCAGGACTCACTTGTCGCAAACCGATTACACCACTGAAAGGGGCTCTCAAAATGGTTTTATCAATCAACACTTTGGTATATTCCAAGTCCGCATTTAAGGAATTTACTTGGTTTAAAGCTACGTCATAATCAGCTTGTCCAATCCCATTAATTGCTAATAGTTTTGTCAACCTTTGTTCGGTTTTTTGAGATAAATCAAGTTGAACTTTCGTTTTATTGAGTTGCGCTTGTAAATCGGAGTCGTTGATACGAGCCAAAATGGTGCCTTTGGCAACGGTAGTACCTTCAGGAATATTAAGATAAATAATCCTGCCACTGACTTCTGGATGAAGTTCAACAAATTCATTGGCTACAATCGAACCATTTGCCTCTGTAATAGAACTAATTGTTTGGTTTTGAGCAACCATAACGTCCACAACCGCCGGTGGATCTGCTTTTTTACTTAAATCTTCCGTCTTTTTTTTGTGACATCCAACGAACATTAAACAAAGAAATAGAAGAGCAGAAGAAATAGAAAAAGTAATTTTATTATTCATTTGACTGATTAACGAATAGTTATTAGCGTTGATTTTCTGTAAAAGTAGTGGAGGATTTTTTTCGTTTAAAAAGTATTCAACCTTATTTACTATATTTTTCGACTAAACATAGCATTGTGTAGATAACCTATCCAATTGTTCAGATTTAATAATCTAAGGTGAATAGAATATCCTCATCATAAAAATAAATTTTGTATCGAAGAATATGTTGTATGGTTTGGTTAAAAAACTATGCCAGAGAAGTAAATTTAGGTAATTATCACAAACTTAAAAAAGCGTAATATTGGTAAGTATTTATTAAGAGAGACGAAAGTACACTTTTAAAAGAACTACTTCCGTAAAATAATAATTCTGAATCTAAAAATGAAGCTTAAAAATCAATCCCCGTTCCTTTCATGAATTTTGAAGACAATTTAGATTTGCTGGTAATGTAGCGAAGACTAACGCCCACGTAAGGAGCCGCTGGCAAACTCAAATTTGAAAGCATTTCATTAGCAGAATTGAAAGTCTTTACGTACCTAAAAGTGCCTAATCCTCCTTCAATTCCCAAATTAAAAACATTCAACAAATTAGCATTTGCCGATAACGAAAAACGAACTTGTTGATAATTTTGTCGGCGAATCAATTTTTCAGATATCGTATATTCTTGAAAACCAGCACTATACCCATCATAAACTGAATTAAAGTCCAAATGAAGCCATGGATTTGCTTGATAAGTCAAACTTGCTCTGAAAGGCAAAATACCCGATATTTTCCAGTCGCTCCCTAAAGCTTTCGTAAAGCCAAAAATAGGAATAATTCTAAACTTTTGATTATAAATAATGGCCGTTCCGTAAAGTATTTGCGTCCTTAATCCCAAGATTCGTAAACGTGCCGCACCCCCGTAAAAATAAGGTTGAGGATTAAAGAATGTCTCGTTCGATTGCGTTACGCCCCCACCTATGCCATACAGCCAAAATTTCTCTCGTAAGCTGGCTTTTAATTGCACAAATGTAGCTCCAAACGTTTTATAGCCCCCATCTGGTTTTTCTAAACCGTCAACGGTTGGATTGATTTGAGAAACATTGGCAATTAAAAGATTATGTTTGGCTTGAATGTCCAGCTTTTTCCCAAACCCAAAACCCGTCGAAATTTCCGTACTCAAAGGAATAATTCCCATCGCCGTTGTCCGATTAAAACCAAATTTTGTTCCATTATCCGAAACCGTTTCGGGCATATATTCCGCCCGCAAAGTGATATTTGGGTAAAATAATTGCGTCAGGGATGGCGTTTGAGCCAGACTTTTCACGACAGAAAAATATGCCGTTAGAAAAAATAGGAGCATGAATCTTTTTAAAAACATTTTGTTGAAGGATTTTGAAATTAACGTTTTTAAGTTTTTAAAAGTATTTTGGGTAAAATTTAATTTATCCGTTAAATTGTATAATTTTGAGGTGGAAAATGTGAAAAAATACTTAAATGGAATTTACAGAAAAAGAAATTGCTCCTTTGTCGAGTCTTGATGTTTGGGAAGATGATGTTTTATTACGTTACCCAGAGGAATCTCAACAAAAATCAAAAGAAGAATATCGTAATTATGATAGCCCAGTAAGGGATACCGTTCGTGAATTTTATCGTTTGAATCACAAGTTCCAAACCTTGGATTTTGTGAAGGAAAAACAAGCGGAATATTTGAGATTTAACAAAGCCGAAATGCCAATTTGGGAGGCTTTTGATTTCCTAAATACGCTCGTGGATGATTCTGACCCAGATACTTCACTCGACCAATGGCAACATTTGCTCCAAACTTCCGAAGCTATTAGAGCCGATGGTCATCCCGATTGGTTTGTTCTTACGGGCTTATTGCACGATATGGGCAAGGTTTTATGTCTTTTTGGCGAACCTCAATGGGCGGTTGTGGGCGATACATTTCCAGTAGGTTGCAAACATTCGGATAAAATTGTTTATCCAGAATATTTTGAGTTAAATCCTGATAAAGAAAACGAATTACTCAACACAAAATATGGCGTTTATGAGCCAAATTGTGGTTTAAGAAAAGTTAATATGTCGTGGGGACATGATGAATATTTGTATCAAATGGTAAAGGATTATTTGCCAGAACCAGCTTTATACATGATTCGTTACCACTCATTTTATTCACAACACCGTGAGGAGGCATACAATCACTTAATGGATGCGCACGACCACGAAATGTTTGAATGGGTAAGTAAATTTAATCCGTATGATTTATACTCGAAATTACCAACTCCTCCCGACACGGAGGCATTGAAGCCTTATTATAAAGAGCTGTTAGCCAAGTATTTACCAGCGACTTTAAAGTTTTAAAATATAAAAAAAAATTCACGATTAAAATAATTTAGTATTAACGCAGGCTGGGTTTTGAACCCTGCCTGCGTTGCCTAAAAACTTCACGTCATTGAATCTGAAAATATTTGCCACGATATACTTCACCATTTCAATACTCGAAATTATTTTTGGGATGACACATTATCAAACGGGCGTTTTTCTAACAAAGCCTTTAATTATGATTTCGATAATGGTTTTTTACTTTTTTCAAACGCAAAATCAACGAAATTTTCAAGATAAATTAATCCTCATTGCGTTCTTTTTCTCCCTATTAGGAGATACTTTTTTAATGTTTCAAGGCGAGAAATATTTCATGTTTGGCTTAGGTTCATTTCTAATTACGCATCTGTTTTATATTTTTACTTTTAGTCTTAATTGGCTAAAAACCAATATTTTAGCTCGCATTTCCTTCATTATTTTTTCGGTAATAATGCTTTTTTTACTTCAACACAATATTGGCATTTCTCTCTTTATTCCTATCGTAATCTACATAATTACCATTACAATCATGGCCATTTCCGCATCCGAGCGAAAAGCAAA
Source organism: Arcicella sp. (assembly GCF_964672035.1). Lineage (NCBI taxonomy): Bacteria > Pseudomonadati > Bacteroidota > Cytophagia > Cytophagales > Flectobacillaceae > Arcicella > Arcicella sp. The sequence continues at coordinate 97,069 of NZ_CBABQS010000002.1, read as the reverse complement.
TTCAGAAAGTTATCGCTTGGTTTTGTTGGGTGCAGTCTTGTTTCTACTATCCGATTCTTTGATTGCGATTGATAAATTTGTGGTGCCAATTCCTTTTCAAACTTTCCTCATCATGGGTACCTACATTCTGGCCCAATACTTAATTGCGGTTGGTTTTTTAAAAAGAAACGCTCTGACTTGATAAGTTTTATCCGTAATTTGCGGGAAACTTTTTAACCATAATGTCCAGAAAATATTCCATTATTATTCCCGTTTATAATCGTTCCGACGAAGTAGAAGAATTATTGCAATGTCTTGTAAATCAGACTTACACAAATTTTGAAGTAGTCATTATTGAAGATGGTTCAGTCATTAAATGTAATGAAGTAGTTGAAAAATTTAAGCAAACTTTAGCAATAAATTATTACTTTCAACAAAATATGGGACAAGGTTTTGCCAGAAATACAGGTTTTAACTATGCCAGAGGGGAATATTTTATCGTATTAGATTCTGATGCTTTAATTGAAAATAATTATCTCCAAATCGTTGATAATCAACTGAATACCAATTTCTTAGACTTATACGGAGGTCCAGACCGTGACCATCCCAATTTTTCCCCCATCCAAAAAGCCATTAGTTATTCCATGACTTCGCTCTTTACCACGGGCGGTATACGTGGCAGTGAAAGGAATTTAGGCGGTACATTTCATCCTCGAAGTTTCAACATGGGACTTTCAAGAGCAGTTTGGGAGAAAACGAAGGGTTTTGTTATTACCAGAATGGGCGAAGACATTGAGTTTTCAATTCGTGCCATTTCCTTGGGTTTTAAATCTGGATTAATCCCCGAAGCCTTCATTTATCACAAACGCAGAACCAGTTTTTCGCAGTTTTTTAAGCAATTAAAATTCTTCGGAAAAGCCCGCATAAATATTAGTCGTTTTTTCCCGAAAGAACTAAAATTGGTCCATACATTTCCGATGCTTTTCACCTTAGGATGCCTTTCGATTCCTATCTTTTTCCTAAGTTATAAACCACTTTTTTATGTAGAAATTATCTTTTTAGGAATCTATATTTTACTAAATTTTATTGATTCAACCTTGAAAAATAAAAGTATAAAAGTAGGACTATTGAGTGTGGTAGCCGTTTTTGTTCAATTATTTGGCTACGGAATTGGTTTCATGACGGAAGGTTGGAGACGCTTTTTTGAAGAAAAAGGCTATAAACAAACGGGCGAACGGATTGAGTATCCTTCTTGATAAATGCTAAAAAGGAAATTTTACGACTCTTTTTGATTACGCATGCCGTAGAATTGATGTTTTTTTACGATATTTAGACTAAAAAATGATTATCACTAAAAATCGACTAACTCATCAACTTCATGAAAAAAAATATCATTCTTTTACTTTTACTCTCGCTAAGTACTTATGCTCAAAAAAATAGTAGCATAAAATTTGAGGATTATTTGTCCTTACGCAACTTAGGAAACCCCATCATTTCGCCCGATGGAAAAAATATTGTTTTCTCGGTAACTACGGCAGATTGGAAAGAAAATGCTTACGATACTGAACTTTGGCTTTCAAAAAATAAGCAAACGCCTTTTCAATTAACCCGAACCACAAAAGGAAGTAGCCTTTCAGCCAGTTGGTCGTCCGATAATAAATGGATTGCTTTTTTGGCCGATAGAGGTGATAAAAATCAAATTTATGTGATTCGAGCCGATGGAGGGGAAGCACAACAAATTACGAAAGAAGAGGAAGGAATTAATAGTTTCAGTTGGTCGCCCGACGGAAAAACCTTAGCTATTTTGATGAATGAGAAGGATTCAAAAAGTCTAAAATCAAAAAAAGAACGTTACGGTGGTTTTGAAGTGGATGACGAAGAATTTAAACTTTCGCATTTGTGGTTGGTAGATTTTTCGGCGGATTTATTTCCATCACCCAACGAAAAACCGTGCTACGACCCCAAAGATTCTACCAAAACCTGCGTTAATTTCCCTAAACCTATCCGATTAACGCAAGGCGATTTTACGGTTACCAGTTTCAAATGGTCGCCCGATGGTTCAAAAATTGCTTTTGCTCACCAACCAAATCCACTCATTCAGTCGGGAGCGTCATCAAATATTTCCTACCTTGAAATTGCTTCTAAGAAAAAAATTCCCTTGGTAGAAAATGGCGGAGGAGATTTTTTGGGTACTTGGTCGCCTGATTCTAAAAATATTCTTTACACAACTTCCCTGAACGATACCGTTTCCAATTACTACAAAAACTCAAAGACATTTAGCATTGATTTACAGACTAAATCGCCCAAACAATGGCTTGCTGATTTTAATGAAAATATCAATGTTGTTGAATGGGCGAACGAAGGTTTGTATTTTACCGCTTCGCAAAAAACCAAAGCAAAATTATTTTTGGCAGATAATCCAACAGGAAAATTTAAAGAAATTCAAACAAAATTTGAGCTGATTAACAATCCAAGTTTTTCAAAAGATGCAAAACAGATAGCATTTTTGGGTAGAAGTTACAACGAACTTTTTGAGGTTCAAACGGGTGAAATGTTGGATTTAAAGTTTACGACGCTCACCAATATGAATGCCCAAATCAAGAATTGGCAAACGGCTAATAGTGAGGTCATTAAATGGAAAAGTAAAGACGGAGCTGAAATTGAAGGCGTTTTGCACAAACCTAAAAATTACGACCCCTCAAAAAAATATCCTTTATTAGTCATGATTCACGGTGGACCAACGGGCGTAGATGTACCCACGCCAACACCGGGTGGAAGTGTCTATCCAATTTTACAATTTCTTGAAAAAGGTGCTTTGGTTTTACGCCCCAATTATCGTGGTTCTGCGGGTTACGGAGAAGCTTTTCGTTCTTTGAATGTGCGTAATTTAGGCATTGGGGATATGTGGGATGTGATGTCGGGCGTGGATTTTTTGAAAAATAAAGGCATGATTGATACTACCAGAATGGGTTCAATGGGTTGGAGTCAAGGTGGTTATATTTCAGCATTTTTAACGACGAATACCAATGTTTTCAAAGCCATTTCTGTCGGAGCCGGGATTTCAAATTGGGTAACGTATTATGTAAGCACTGATATTCATCCATTTACGAGACAATATTTGAAATCAACTCCGTGGAGCGACAAAGATATTTACCAGAAAACTTCACCCATGACCAATATAAATAATGCCAGTACGCCAACGCTAATTCAGCACGGAGAATTGGATAAAAGAGTCCCGATTTCTAATGCTTACGAATTATTGCAGGGGCTTCAAGATAGGGGCGTTCCTGCTAAATTGGTTGTTTATAAAGGATTTGGACACGGAATTACTAAACCCAAAGAACGTTTGGCGGCTTTATGGCACAACTGGATGTGGTTTAATAAATATATTTGGAAAGAGGTGGAAGAAATGCCTTTGGATAAATAATAATCGTAAATTAACAAATTTTAAAACTATCAGATAATCAACATGAAAAAATATATTCTTCCATTCTTATGTTTATTTTTTTATCAAGCCAATGCCCAATTTTTCAAAAAAGACAAAGGTCTGGCTCACACTTTTTCAATTGTCGCCCGTGACGAAAAAACGGGTGAAATTGCCGTTGGCGTTCAAAGTCATTGGTTTAGTGTTGGTACTTCGGTTTCGTGGGCAGAGGCTGGCGTTGGGGCAGTTGCCACACAATCGTTTACCAATAAATCGTTTGGAATCAGAGGTTTGGCTTTATTAAAACAAGGAAAAACTGCCCAAGAAGCACTTGATATTTTGTTATCGGATGATGCAGGAAGAGAAGTTCGTCAGGTAGGAATTGTGGATGCCAAAGGAAATGTAGCCAATTTCACAGGCAAAAATTGTGTGGATTTTGCGGGACAACTAAAAGGGAAAAACTATGCCGTTCAGTCAAATATGATGTTGAATGATAAAGTACCTGCGGCGATGGCAAAATCTTACGAAGCCAATGCCAATTTACCTTTAGCAGAACGAGTTTTGGAAGCCTTGAAAGCGGCTCAAAAAGTGGGCGGTGATATTAGAGGAAAGCAATCAGCGGCCATTTTAGTGGTAAAAGGAGAAGCTACGGGCAAGCCGTGGGACGAAAACCATTTGGTAGATTTGCGAGTGGACGATAACGCCGCACCTTTGGTAGAAATGGAAAGATTATTGAAAACGCACCGTGCCTACGAACACATGAATAATGGCGACTTGGCAACGGAAGTAAATGACATGAAATTAGCCATGCAAGAATACGAAGCCGCCATGAAAATGTTTCCTAAAAACTTAGAAATGCAATATTGGACGGCAATTACCTTGGCAAATAACGGACAAATTTCAAAGGCAACGCTCATGCTAAAAGCCATTTACGCCCAAGAACCCAATTGGAAAGAAATGACCAAAAGATTACCAAAACCGGGATTATTGACGGTGAAGGGGAAGGATTTGGAGATGGTTTTGGGCGTGAGATAACAAGTATTTTCGCCATTACCACTTGCCATTGTTGGTGTTTTTCACCAACAATCGGACGAATAGTTTTTGTACGATTACTTATGAAACGGAGACTGGTCGTAGGTTTAGCGAAGCGTTCCTACGACCTATAATCGCATAGAGCGTCTCGCTCGTTCGTTGAATACACAAAAATAATTTTACACCTAAAATCAAGAAAACATGGCAAGAAAATACAAATTCCATGATAATAGTAAACTCTACTTCGTTACCTTCACCGTGGTAAATTGGATTGACGCATTTATACGTGAAGAGAATAGGAATATATTTTATGAAAGTGTCAAATATTGTCAAGAAAATAAAGGCTTGGAGGTTTATGGTTACTGTATTATGACTTCTCATATTCACATGATTATTGGTACTGAAAGTGACAATTTGTCAGATATTGTACGAGATTTGAAGAGTTTTACTTCTCGTCAAATTCGTAAGACCCTTGAAGTATCTACCTCTGAAAGCCGTAGAGAATGGATGCTTTGGATGTTTGGACGGGCTGGCAAGAAAAATGAACGAAATATTGACTATCAATTCTGGATGCAACATAATCATCCAATAGAACTATCGAATCGTGAAATGACTCTGCAACGACTAAATTATATGCATCAAAATCCCGTTGAAATTGGGTTTGTTGAAAAGGAAGAAGAATGGCTGCACAGTAGTTGCAGTGATTATTATGGAAATAGAAAAGGACGTATTGAGTTGGTTTTCCTCGAATAAATGCTTATAATATTTAACGAACGAGCGAGACGCTCTATGTAGTTATAGGTCGTAGGAACGCTTCGCTAAACCTACGACCAGACCCGGGAGAACCTAAAACTTGAAGAGTTGCTTACGCAAGTGTTGTTGGTGGAAAACACCAACAACGGCAAAAAATGAACGGATCCTCTATATGTTTTAGGTAGTAGCGGATGCTAAGACCAGAGATAGTATTATCCCCAAAAAAATAAAAAATGATAAGCGAGGAACAACTAAAACTAATTAAAAAGTCTAAAAATCAATACATATTATCTTTAATTGCAGGGAATACTATTCAGTCCTTTTTTATTTTTCTAATTTTCGTTCAATTAGCATCAAAAGAAGATAATATGTTAATCGCATCACTTATAATGATATTTGTACTGTTGCCATTTGGTTTTTTTTAGGATACCAACCTTACAAAGCCTATATTCAAATGCGTCAAATGGTCAAAGAGTATGTGAAAGAGAACTCCAATTTTGTTTTTACATTAATTTCTGGGGAAAAAATACTGTGTAATTCAGACAATGTTATATTATCTAAAATCACATCTACTTACATTATAGGTAGAGACGAAATACAATTAATGAGTTTTTTTATTAAGTCTAAAAAAGTGTATTATTATTATTGGATTTAATGCCCCCGCAGTCGCTCGGCTCTTGCCGAGTGACGCTTATCGTTAAGCCCTCTGGGCGTAGTTGAATTAGCTAAAAAATAAGATTAAAGCAAAGAAATGTCAATTCATTTATCTCAAACTTACTGTATTCAAAACCAACCATCACATTAACAAACAAATCAACAAAATCAGCATTTATGAAAAAACTATTATTCCTCTGTGTATTACTAATTTCCTTCCAAGGATTTTCTCAGAAGCTCCCATCCATTTCCGAAAAAATGGCTAATTTAAAGAAATATGAAGGTTTTATGCCTTTTTATTGGGATGAAGATTCGGGTAAAATTTGGCTTGAAATTTCTTCTCTCAATCAAGATTTCTTGTACGTTTCGTCACTTCCTGCGGGTTTAGGTTCAAATGATATTGGTCTCGACCGTGGACTATTGGGCGATGAAAAAGTGGTGTTTTTTAACAAAGTTGGACGCAAAATCATGCTCATTCAACCCAATTTGAGATACCGTGCCATCACCAACGATGCCAACGAAAAACGTGCCATCGAACAATCTTTTGCACAATCTACGCTTTGGGGTTTCACCGTTGAAGCCGAAGAAAATGGCAAATATTTGGTAGATGCAACGGATTTTTTAATGACCGACCCCATGGGAATTCCTGACCGTTTGAAAGATACCAAACAAGGAAGTTACGCTCCCGATAAATCTCGTTCGGCGATGTATTTGACTCGTACCAAAAACTTTCCATTAAATTCTGAATTTGAAGTTACCTTAACTTTCACGGGCGGAAGCGATGCAGGAAATTTCGTGAAATCGGTAACACCAAGTTCGGATGCGATTACCTTGCGTGTTCACCACAGTTTTGTGCAATTGCCAGATAATCAATTTGAAAAACGAGTTTTTGACCCACGTTCAAGTTTCAATGCCTTGGGATACATGGATTACGCAACGCCCGTGAGCGAGCCGATTGAAAAGTATTTTATTGTCCGTCACCGTTTGAAGAAAAAAGACCCGACGGCTAAAATTTCGGAAGCGGTTAAGCCCATTATTTATTATTTGGACAATGGAACGCCCGAACCAATTCGCTCGGCTTTGATGGACGGAACGGCTTGGTGGAATCAGGCATTTGAGGCGGCAGGTTATAAAAATGCCTTCCAAGTTAAATTATTGCCCGACGATGCCGACCCGATGGATTGTCGCTATAATGTTATCAATTGGGTTCACCGTTCCACTCGTGGGTGGTCGTATGGAGCATCCGTAACAGACCCACGCACGGGCGAAATCATCAAAGGACACGTGAGTTTAGGGTCGTTGAGAGTTCGTCAAGATTATTTAATTGCCCAAGGTTTGCTTTCACCTTTTGAAAATGGTCAAAAACTTGAACCCGAAAAAGACCCCATGCTCAAAATGGCTTTGGCTCGTTTGCGTCAATTGGCGGCTCACGAAGTTGGGCATACTTTAGGTTTGATGCATAATTATACCGCCAGTATCAACAGCCGTGGTTCGGTGATGGACTATCCGCACCCAACCGTGAAATTAGATGCGAAAGGCGAAGTGGATTTAAGCGATGCTTATGCCGTAGGAATTGGCGAATGGGATAAAGTTTCGATTACTTACGGTTATCAAGATTTCCCGAAAGGAACGGATGAAAAAGTGGCTTTGAATAAAATTTTGAAGGATTCGCACGATAAAGGATTGTTATTTTTGACCGACCAAGATGCTCGTTCGGCGGGTTCTGTGAGTCCAACCGCTCATTTGTGGGACGGTGGAAAAAATCCAGTGGATGAATTAGAAAATTTGATGAAAGTTAGAGAAAAAGGGCTTAAAAGTTTTGGTGAAAAAACGATTAGAACGGGCGTTCCGATGGCGTTTTTAGAAGATGCTTTAGTACCACTTTACAACATTCATCGTTATCAAATTGAAGCCGTTTCAAAATTGGTAGGTTCAATGGATTATCATTATGCAGTGCGTGGCGATGGTCAATTTATTACCAAATCCGTTACAAAAGAAACGCAACAAAAAGCCTTAGAAACTGCCTTAAAATGCCTTTCGGCTGATTTTTTGACTTTACCAGAAAATATTATCTCCTTGATTCCTCCACGTCCAGCGGGATATATGTCTTCGAGAGAATTGTTTAAAAAACGTACAGGTTTAGCATTCGACCCATTGGCGGCGGCAGAATCAGCGGCTGATTTTCCATTACAATTTTTATTTCATCCAGAAAGAGCTTCTCGCATGATTGAATACGAAGCCAGAAATGGTGGTTTAGGGTTAGAAGAAATGATAGCGCAAGTGTTGGATAAAACCTTCAAAACGGCTAAAAATCAAGGATTAAATCGAAAAGTGCAATTCCAAACGGAGCAAATTGTCTTGACGCATTTAATGGCTTTAAGTACCAACGAAGCGGCAAATTATCAAGTAAAAGCCGTTTGCGGAAAAGCCTTGAGAGAATTAAAAACGTATTTGGAGGAAACTAAAAAAACTGCCAAAGAGGCTGATTATCAGGCTCATTTAGATTACGCTTTGGAGAGAATGAAGAACCCTTCGGCGGCGAAAGTGGCAGTTCACAAAGAATTGCCTCCAGGAGCTCCAATTGGGTGTGATGAGTAATAAAGACTTCAGTCTGTTTTGATGACATAAAGACTAAAGTCTGTGATACTTTTCTTATATTTGATAAAAAAACAAGGCTATGGTTATTGATAAAAACATAAAAGAAACCATTTTGTCGGAAGTGACTACGCAAAAATTGGTGCGTGTTCCTGCCCCGAAAGAAGATTATTTTACTTTAGCAGAAGACTTACCTTTCAAAATAGAATACCACGAAAATGAGATTGTAACTATGGGTTTGGCATCATATTGGCATGAAAAAATAACAGCTACTTTAATAGCGTTATTATATCAAGTATTTAATCAGCAATACGAAGATTTTGATATTTTAGGAAGTAATTCAGGCGTACAAATTCCAAAATTTGAAGGTGGATATTATATGCCCGATGTGATGATTGTGAAGGGAAATCCGATTTTTAAAGAAAATTCAACCGCCATCATCTCAAATCCATATATCATTGTGGAAGTGCTATCTCCTGCTACCAAAGCCTTTGATTTATCCGAAAAATTACCAGAATATAAATTAGTCGAAAGTCTTCAACAAGTAATTTATGTAAATCCACAGAAAGTGAGTGTTTCTACTTTTATTCGCTCAGAAAACCCAAATGCTTGGATAAATCAAGATTTTTATAGCCTTGAAGATTCCATTGTCGTGGAAGGAGTAACTATTTTATTAGCGGATATTTATCGTAAAATTCGCTTTGAGGTGTAGAGAATTTTGCAGACATAAAAAAGACCTTTTGAATAGTCTATCATTCAAAAGGTCTTTTTTATATCTGTTAAATTCTATTTCTTAATTCGTTTGGCTCGCTCATATTGCTTTGCCCACTGAGTATCATAACCCAGTTCATAAGCGGCTCGCATGGGAAAATAGGGGTCTCTAAGCATTTCTCGGGCTAAAAATACCAAATCGGCCTTTCCAGAAGTAATAATTTCTTCCGCTTGTGAAGGCGACACAATCATCCCGACTGCCCCAGTCGTCATTCCTGTTTTTTCACGAATACTTTGCGCAAACGGGACTTGATACCCAAATCCTACGGGAATTTTCTCTGGTGGAGTCAATCCTCCTGAAGAACAATCAACAACCTCAACGCCTTTCTCTTTTAAAATAGCCGATAATTTAATCGAATCTTCGATTGTCCAACCATTTTCAAGCCAATCTGTGGCAGAGATTCTGACAAAAAGTGGTAAATTTTCAGGAATAATTGCCCTTACATCATCGGTGATTTGTAACAACAATTTTATTCGATTTTCAAAACTTCCTCCGTATTCATCGGTACGCTTATTAATTAAAGGTGACATAAATTCATGTACCAAATAACCGTGTGCCGCATGAATTTCTATAATTTTAAAACCTGCTTCTAAGGCTCGTTTGGTAGCGCTTTTAAAGTCTTCAATCACTTTTTCAATCCCTGCCAAAGTAATCGTCGTTGACATTGATTTTTCATCCGCCAGTAGCACTTCACTCGGTGAAACGACTTCCCATCCTCCATTATTGGGCGTAATGTAACTTCGCCCATTCCAAGGTTCTTGTGAGCTTGCTTTATAACCCGCATGAGCCAACTGAATTCCTGCAACCGAACCATTTTGATGCATAAAATCAGTGATTCGTTTTAGTGGAGCAATGTGTTCATCTTTCCAAATGCCTAAATCGGCGGGAGAAATTCGTCCTTCTGGCGAAATTGCAGCAGCTTCCGTAAAAATTAAAGCGGCCCCTCCTACTGCACGACTTCCTAAATGCACAAAATGCCAATCATTTGGAAAACCATCCACGGCAGAATATTGACACATGGGCGAGACGACAATACGGTTTTTGAGGGTAATACCTCTTAATTTTAGAGGAGAAAATAAATTCGGATTCATAGTTAATTTTATCTGATGATTAAATTAGCAACATCCAGTAAATGGTTTTAGTTTTCTTTCAGCGAAACATTTCGATTGGCAGCGGTTATCAGCACGACTGCTGTGAGAATAATTGCCCCCGCTAACAGCATCAGTGGATGTAAATGTTCATTAGCGAAAGTAGCCCCTAAAATCATGGCAACTAAGGGATTCACATACGTATAGGTAGCCACAAGTGTAGGCGGAGCAACTTTCGATAACCAACCGAAAACCAAGAACCCAACAACTGAACCAAAAGTCAATAAATAGGCAAAAGCACCCATAGCTTTTGGGGTTACATTTTGGACATGAAAACTATCAAATTCACCCATTAAACCGCTTAAAATCAATGATAAACTTCCACCGATAATCATTTGCATTCCAGCAATTTGTGAAGCGTGATAATTGTTGATACTCGCATTTTTAACCACCACTACGCCAATATACCAACCTAAAACAGCAAAAAACAAACAGATAATTCCTAATAAATAGTATTGTTCAGAACCTTTAAGCGCCAAAGATTTTAGGCTCATCAAAATACTTACGCCAACTACCCCTAAGAATGCGCCCATGATAACTTTTCGTTTTGGTTTTTCATTATTCCATAACCAGAGTAAAACAATCAACATCACGGGGCCGGAAGCAGAAAACAAGGCTGAATAGCTTGAAGGAACCCATTTAGCCGCCTTAGTTGTTAGTCCATTGCCAATCGTTAGCATAAAAAAACCAGATAAAGCGGTGGTTATTAGCATTTTTCGACTTGGCTTTTGATATTTTTTAGACAGAATTGCGAAAGCAAAAAGAATGGTTCCTGCTAAAAAATTTCGAAGACCCGAAACCATAAATGGAGGCACACTTTCAACCACAAAACGTATTCCCAAATAAGTAGAACCCCAAATTAAATAAAGCGTTATTAGCCCTGCCCAAATCTTTAATGACTGATTTTGATTATTCATATATGTTAATTTTAGTAGGCAATAAAAGAAATTCTTTGCCTACCATTCAATAATATCAATCCACTCCACAAATTAATTTATCTATTATTTTATCATGAAAAAAGCCCTCTGCCACAACGCCCGCTTGATTTAATAAAGTTTCCATTTTAGGATACTCTTCTCCTAATACACGATAGGCTTCGTTCATGGCTTCTTCATCCTTCAAAAAAGCAATTTCTTGAAAAGCGTCTTTTAGAACGGTGATTTTTAAACCTTTATCCTTCAATTTTCCTAACTCAGAAATCATCCAACTTAGAGCCAAGAATTGATATTTTTCTAAAAATAAATGATGCTTTACATTTTTAGATTCTGGCAATTGATTGAAAGGAGAAGAGACAATTTCAGCCGTCAAATATTTTTTCAATTCATTCGTAGATGCCTTAATTTCATGCAATTTTATAACGCCTTGAAGCGCTTGTGGATAAATGCTTAACCAGCGCAATTTTCTCCTCAATTCATGCACTTCACTTTCAACGTTATTAAATTTGAAGGTAGTTTTAACAACAAATTCATTAATTTTCTTGACTTGCTTGTAATAATATTTTTCAATATTTACAACTTCATCTTCTTGATTTTGCCATTTTGCAATGGACAAGCCTTCATTAATTTTTCTTAGTGTTTTGCCGCTGTTCCAACCTCTTTTTAACAATATTTCATTAAAACTTACAATCTTTTCTCTTGTTTTGGCTTCTAAATAACTTTTTACCGAAACGGGTATTTTTTCATTAGCATGAAATTCTTGTAGAAAAGCAGCATAATAATCAATTGCGCCTAAAACATCTTCAACTTCTTTGAATCGCACATTTAATTCTGCAAAAAAAATTTTATTATGAAATTGAGCGTACATTTTCGACAGACTTTCCAACATAAACATTGGCGTTCGTAAATCGTGTAAAAATAACCAAAGGGCTGGATTTTCGTGGTTCGTGGATTCCGTTAGAAGGGCATTTACTTTACTTAATTGAATATCAAATCTGGCTTTTCCTTGTTTCATTTTAATTAATTTTTTGTTTGTAAAAGTATGGAATATTAAAAGAAACAAAAACAGGCAACAGATTTGAAATTCTATTGCCTGTTTTTAAAACTTTCAATGAGGACAAAACACCCTCACTATTGCTAACTTATTTCTTCTTTTTCTTATTATCGACTGGAGGTTGTGCCTTTTGCGCTTCTTCAACCGCTTTCATTTGCTTAGAAATATATTCAGAAAAACGTGATTTTTTAGCCCCACCACCCGCAGCAATTTTCTTACGGTTATCGTCCAAAATATCTTTGATTTTATCTTCATCCACAAATTTACGAATACCAATTTGTTGACCAATCGTTACAATATTGGAAATAAAGTAATAGAAACTCATACCCGCTGGCAAAGAGTTCATCACAAACATAAAGATTACGGGCGTAATATAGGCCATTTTCTTCATGTCAATTGGTTGTCCTGTTTGGTCTGGCGTGTTTTGGTTATTATAATATCCGTAGGCAATACTCGAAACGGTCATCAATAGCGTAAACAGACTGACGTGGTTGCCGTATAGAGGAATGCTAAATGGTAAAGTGGCAATTGAATCGAACGTTGAAAGGTCATTTGCCCACAAAAACGATTGCTGACGAAGGTTAATCAAGTTCGGGAACAACATAAAAACAGCCATCAAAACGGGCATGGTTGCTACCACTGGCACACAACCACTCAAAGGACTTACGCCAACTTCGCCGTACAATTTCATTTGAGCTTGTTGTTGCTTTGCTGGGTCATCACCAATTTTTTCTTTAATTGCGTTTAATTCAGGCTGTAAAATTCTCATTTTTGCCATACTCACATACGATTTGTAGGTCAATGGCAACAAAGCAAATTTGATAATCAAAACCAAGGCAATGATTAATAAGCCATAGTTAGAGAAAATCTTTTCCAAGACATTAAACAAAGGCACAAAAACGTAACGAGTGATTGGCAAAAATATATCGTAACTCAATTTTACATTTTTACCAAAACCTGGCGCTACGTCTTTGATGATGTTGTAATCGTTAGGTCCAAAATACCATTGAAAATTACCTTTTCCTGCTTTAATTCCCGCCAAGTTCAAATCCATATTGGCACGAAGCGTTTTGATATTCAAAGAATCTTGCTCATTGGCAGTTCCTGTTACCTCCGCTTTTTGGATTGGGTCATTCTTGGTAATAAAACTTGATAAAAAGTATTTCTTTTTAAAGGCTACCCATTTCAAAGGTTGATCTAATTTCGCATCATTTGAACCCGTTGGAGACTCCGATAGTTGGTCGAAGTTTTCACCATCATTGATTAAATAATTAACGGTTGCTTTACGGTTTTCGGTTAAATCTTTCTCCGTTGGACGAACATTTTCAACCCAATTCATTTTAACGGATTCATTTTTTAAAATTCCGTCCAAACCCGTCAATTTCAAATCATTATCCACTAAAAAGCCAGCACCTGCCAAGGTATAAGTTTGTTCAACAGTTTGTCCATTGGCCAATTGCAAATTAAAAACAACTTTATCCGTTTTTCCTTCGGCAACCATTCCACCCACCGAGTTCGTATTGAAATACAATTTATTCAAATCAATATTTCCTTTAGTCGTCGGTAATTCAAGTGAAATTTTATCAAAATCTTGGTCAAAAATCACCAAAGGATCTTTTTTATTTTCTGCGAAAGCAGTGTAGGTTTGATAATTTTTCAACAAAACCTGTTTCACACGTCCCCCTTGCGAGGTAAAAGTTACTTTAATGTCTTTATTTTCTAAAACAACATCTTTACTGATTCCAACTGCTGCCGTTGCGAAATCTCCTGCGGCAGTTTTTGCGGCATTTGAATCAATGGTGACAATTTTTTGAGGGGTAATTGAAGATTGGGTAGTTTTTGCTTTTTGTTGTGGTTTCTCTGGTTCAATCTTTGGGGCAAAGAAAAATTGATAACCCAGCAACATTGCCATTATCAATACTAAACCCGTGATTTGATTCTTATCCATCATTATTTCTCGTACATTTTTGAGTTAAAGAACTCGCTTTTAAATTAATATGCTATTAGTCGTAAATTGAAGTGCAAAATTACTAAGACTTATCCGTATTTGGTAATGGATTAAACTTAATTGTGATTAAAGGTTAAATTGATTCATATTTTGGATAAAAACAAACGCAGGTTGAGTTTAAAACTCAACCTGCGTTAAAGTAAAATTATTTTTAATTTCGATTAAAAACGAATTTGCAAATTAGCATTAAACATCGTTCCTAATTGACTGAACTGTGAACCATTATAGCCAAGAATGTCATAACGACCACTGAATCCTAAGAATCCTCTCAGTAAAGCTTTTTTCTCCGGTGTATTGATTGCCGATTCACCTTTTGCATTTTGAGCAATTAAATCCCATTTAGGCAAGATGTTTAAAAAATTGTTTACGTTAGCCGTGAATGATACATTTTTGCTAAAGTTATACCCAACACTTAAATCAGAAACTACGGCTGGCGTAAATACAGCTTTGATATTTTCCATATCACTTCCACCATTATCCAAATCTTGGAATGAAGTTGAACCGAACAAAGTATTCGCTAAGTTGAAATTCCATTTCTTAACTCCATAATTGAATGCAAGAATTGCTTTATACCTTGGACGACTTTCTGTTAAAAGTGATTTAATTTGCGTATTCAAAATGCTTGAACCTGCATCAGCAATTGCTTTTGGTGTTGTGGGATTACCGATAATTGAGTTATTCAATACAAAATTTCCAGCAAGATTAATTCCTAATTTTCCATTTCCTAACATAATATTCTTGTAAGAAATAACATAATCAAGACCTGTATTTACTGTTTCGATACCGTTGATAAAGAACTGGACACTGGCTAAATCATAATTACCTACTCCTACTGATGTTCCTTTCAAAATTCTACCTAAATCGGTTGTGGGAACGGCTAAACTTTTATCATCCGTACTGATTGATGAACTATAAACGATTCTGTCTTTCACATTGATACTGTAATAATCTAAAGTAATGCTAAGATTATTGGTTGGATTCAATCCTAAACCAATCGTATAGTTAGTTGATTGTTCTGGTTTCAAACTTGGAATTCCCAAAGCACGAGCCTGTGCAGAACGGTTATTGAATAAACCTGACAACTGGATTGTTCCCCCCGCAAATGCCGCTTGAACTGATTGTGCGTAAATTTGGTGCAATGTTGGAGCTCTGAAACCAGTTGAAACTGAACCTCTTAATACAACTTTATCATCCATTAATTTATAACGGGAAGCAACTTTCCAAACTGTTTTTGAACCAAAATCGGAATAATTTTCTGTACGAATCGTTCCGTTAATTAAAAAATCTTTTGAAAAATCATAATTCACATCAAAGTACGCACCCACGTTGAAACGTTGGTTTGAGCCTGCATTCAACTTATTGATCCCTGGAAAAGAGTTTGAACCCTGTCTATCGTAAGAGGCTTCATCACCCGCAACGATTGTGTAAGATTCTGAACGTGCTTCCATACCGAAGGCAAGACCTAATTTATCATTCACGGCTTTTGAAACATCAATATTTCCAACAATATGACTGAATCCGTATCCACCTGGTTTGAAACGGGTTGGACTTGCTTTTCCCAATGAACGGTTTACGGTATTATCAACGGTGTAAGACTGAGTATTACCACCGATGGTTAAACTTCCATCGTGTTTCCAACCGTTTGTTTCTCCTTTTAAGCCTAAAGTAGCATTATAATCGAGTAAATCACCTTCAAAAGTTGGAACGTATCCGATGTATCCTTTGTATAAATCTACTTTGTCTTCCGTTGGGAAAGCTAAAGTAGCGGCTGTGATATAGTTCTTACCACCATTGTCGGTCGGGCTGTGTAATAAGCCACGGTCTTGTCTCCAATAAGGAGTACGAAAGTTGGCAAAACTTGATACTCTTTTCAATACCATTGCAGCATTACCATAGAATTCGCTTTTATCGCCAACTGGAACTCCGAAATTAATTAAGAATTTACCCGCAGTAGTTTCTGCTGTTCCGTTGATGTTTCCACCCGTTGGATAATCTTTCAAATAATTGGTAATCAAAGCATCCGAAGCAGCATCACCACCAAAAGTTGCTATTTCAGTTGGTACATGAATTATACCCGAACGAACTGCAGAATTTTGTTGAGAGAAATCAACGGTATAGTTTACAAAACCTTTTACGCCAAAGTTTGCACCACCGTTCAATGCTAAACCATACATTCCACCGTCACCTTTAGAAGTAACGCCTGAGTTGAAATTCAGCGAAGTATATTCGTATTTGTCTTTCAAGATGATGTTCATAACCCCAGCAATGGCATCAGAACCGTATTGGGCAGATGCACCATCACGAAGAATCTCAACCCGTTTGATGGCTTGTTGAGGAATGGCTGAAATATCAACCCCGGTTTCTCCACGACCTGGTGAGAATTGTACGTACAACAGTGAACTCAAGTTTTTTCGTTTTCCGTTAATCAAAACCAAAGTTCTACTTGGTCCCATATTCCGAATTTCCCAAGGATCTAAAAGCGTTGTGGCATCATTTACAGGCGTATTTACCGTATTGAAAGATGGAACGCTGTACTGAAGAGCTTTGTCAAATGTAGTTTGACCAGTCATTTTCAAATCTGCTGCTCCAATAATGTCAATCGGCACGGCAGCATCGGTTACGGTACGTTGAACGTTACGGCTACCCGTTGAAACAACAACTTCACTTAATTCAGTAGTTGAAGGAAATAATTGAACATTCATCGTACTTGATGAACCAACTGCTTGGGTAACGGTTGTAAATCCAATAAAAGAGAATACCAATTTACTACCATCAGCTACAGAGATTTTGTACGTCCCGTTTGCATCCGTAACTGCTCCCGTTGAAGTACCTTGAACGGTCACATTTACCCCTGGAAGACCTGCATTTGTTGTACCGTCTGATACCTTACCAGTACGTTCTTGGGCAAATAGCGTGCCGATTGCCCCGAGTAAAATCAGGGTTAATGAGAAGAATTTTTTCATGTGATTTTTAGAAAAGTTTAATTTGCAATAAAATCAGTAAACTCAGGATTGACAATATTTGTTTGAATGTATTAGTGGTTATCACCAAATATTATATCTATATTCCAGTCAATGAGTTAATATTATTCTGCAAAGAAATGACAAAAAAATAACATTTTTTATTTTATCCTGATTTATCATGAGAAATTGAGTAAAAACAATTATTATATTTTATGCACAAAAAAAGACAAGGCTTAGCCTTGTCCAATTTTTAATCTAATAAATACAACTTTCCTATTTTACACCTTTCATTAGTGGAATTGCATTCTTCAACACTGCCTTCACAAAATGAATGAATAAAGGTGCTGGATTTATAACCGTTGATTTATATTCTGGATGAAATTGTACCCCAATAAAATAAGGATGGTCTTTCAATTCAACAATTTCTACTAATCCTGATTCTGTGTTAACGCCCGTTGGAATTAATCCCGCTGATTTGAATTTCTCTAAATAGGCATTATTAAATTCATAACGGTGACGGTGACGCTCTTGAATATTAAGTTTTCCGTAAACATGATGTGCCAACGAACCTTTCTCTAATTTACAACCATAAGCTCCCAAACGCATGGTTCCACCTTTGTTGGTTACCAATTTTTGTTCTTCCATCAAATCAATTACGGGATTGGTCGTTTGTGGATTCATTTCTGATGAGTGAGCATCTTCTAAACCAAGTACATTGCGTGCGTATTCAATAACAGCGCATTGCATTCCGAGACAAATTCCAAAAAATGGCACTTTATTTTCACGAGCGTATCTTACGGCATTAATTTTACCTTCGATACCTCTTTCTCCAAAACCTGGAGCCACCAATATTCCGTCTAATTCTTCTAATTTCTTTTCATAACCTATTTCAACTAAATTTTCAGAAGAAAGCCAGATTACATTTACTTTCGTTTCATTCATTGCTCCCGCATGAATTAAGGCTTCGGCAATTGATTTATAAGAATCCTTTAATTCAACGTATTTCCCTACTAAACCTATCGTAATTTGCTCCGTTGGATTTTTGAGTTTTCCTAAGAAATTTTTCCAACTTTCTAAATCAGCATCTTTATCGTTGTAAATATCCAATTTATATAAAGCACGTTGGTCAAGTTTCTCTTTTCGCATCAATAAAGGCACGTCATAAATTGTCTCCGCATCAATTGACTCAATTACATCATTTGAAGAAACGTTACAAAATAAGGCAATTTTACGGCGCATTTCCACTGGAATTGTGTGCTCTGTTCTACAAACAATAATATCTGGCTGAACCCCCAATTGCGACAAAGCACGCACTGAATGTTGCGTTGGTTTTGTCTTTAATTCTCCCGCAGAAGCCAAATAAGGCACCAACGTCAAGTGAATAAACAGCGTATTTTTCTCGCCTAAATCCCATTTTAATTGACGAGCTGCTTCAATAAAAGGCAATGATTCTATGTCTCCAACACAACCGCCAATTTCAGTAATTACGATATCGTACAAGCCTGTTTCACCCAAAATCAAAATATTTCGTTTGATTTCGTCCGTAATATGAGGAATAACTTGAACGGTTTTTCCTAAATAATCTCCTTTGCGTTCTCTCGTAATTACATTATAATACACCCTTCCCGTAGTAATATTATTGGCTTGCGAAGTCGGTACTCCCAAGAAACGCTCATAATGTCCGAGGTCAAGGTCAGTTTCAGCACCATCGTTGGTAACATAACATTCACCGTGTTCGTAAGGATTAAGCGTGCCAGGGTCGATATTAATATAAGGATCAAATTTTTGAATGGTTACTGATAAACCTCTGGATTGGAGCAATTTAGCTAATGAAGAAGCTACAATTCCCTTGCCCAAAGATGATGTTACACCACCTGTAACAAAAATGTATTTTGCGATTTTAGGTTGCCCTTTACTTGACATGATATTATTAATTTATTTTAATCGTAAGTCTTAACGTCGCAGGTCGTATGTTAGCAAAAACAGTATTATGATTATCCAATTGAGATAATTATTCAAGCTGAGTACAATACGAATGGGACTTTGGGTGAAAAGAAACTTAGGAGGAGGACAAATCCGCAACCTGTTGTTACGGGATACAAAGTTAGGTAAATATTATGGACTTAAAGACTAAATGTGCTACGATTTTGTCAGAAAATTGGTAATTGTATGAAAATAAGCATTTTATGAGATTGGAAAATGACCCAGAAATTGAGTTAAGTATAAATACTTATTGATGGCATAACATTGAGCCATGCCATTAATAAAACAATAACGCTAAAAAACCTCCATAACCTCCTCTCCTTCCAAATACACCAAAATTCCTTCCACTTTTGGGTGTCCCATGTCTCGATAAATATTCATGTATTGACGCACTTGGGTTTTGTGTGATTCTGATTTTGAACCTGTTTTGTAGTCCAAAATCACAATACGGTCTTTCAGCCTCACAACTCGGTCGGGGCGAAGGGGATTTCCTTTGGGCATCAAAATTTCACGTTCGTTTTTTACCAAATCTTGATGGACAGAAAAGAGCGGTTTTATGCGGACTAAATTAATAATTTTAAGGATATTTGTGCGTAAGTTTTCCAATTCACTTTCCATAATTAAGCCTTCTCTTACAGATTCTTCTAAGGCAAAGTCAACGTCATTAATCGTTTTTATTTTGGCAAAAGTATTATGAATTTTATTACCATAATCACGACTTTTCTCGAAAGTTTCAAGGTCAAAAAGTCGTTCGGCGGATTGTCTTAATTTTATGGTATCGCTTTTTTCAGAACTTTCAATAGCCTGAATTTCAATAACTTGAACCTCTTTTTCTGTTTCAAATTTTACTTTCTTGTGTTCTCCTTGACTCAAAATTTCGATAAATCTTTCGCCTTTCTCAATTTCAGGACAGCCCGCAAAACGGTATAATTGATTCCCAACGGTTTTTTCAAATTTGAAAGTATCCTTTTTAACGATTAAATAGAGTCGGTCAGTGGGTCGAGTGAGGGCAACGTACAACATATTAAGACTCTCCAAAAATGTCTTTTCCTTCTCGGCATGATACTGTGGCGCAATCACCGTTTCGGCTAATTTATTGGTAATTCGCAAAGGCGAAGTTTTTAACGAAGTGATTAAATTGGACTTAAATTCAACCTCTTTTGGCAAATCCGCCCAAATTTCAGAATACAAACTTGTATCCATCGACCAATGACAATACGGAATAATCACGATAGGATATTCCAAACCTTTCGCCTTGTGAATTGAGGTTACCGTGACGGCATTCTGACCGTCGGGTGTGGAGATAGAAAGTACATTTTTTTTCTGTTCCCAAAATAGTAAAAAATCGGTAAGATGCGTACTTTTTTTGGTCTGAAATTCGAGTACCACATCTAAGAATCGGAATAAAAAATCCAATTCTTTATAATGTTCAAAAAGATGAAAAGTATTAATAATTTTCTCCGCTACTTCATATAATGCCATTTGTTGCAAACGGAATGAATTTAGATAAAATCCTTGCTTTTCAATTAATTGATAAAATTGATTAACATCCTTATTCTCAATGGCTTGCTTAATAATTTGATTATCGTCCGTGTTAGGAATTTGTTTTAATACTACTCGATAAAACAAATAAATTGCCTCGTATTTTGCTAAGGTATTTTCGGGGTTCTGCACTACTTTCATCAAAGCGATTGTCAGATTGACGGCCTCGGAAAAGTTTAAATTTAATGAATCCGAAGAAATCACTTGAATATTTGCATCTTTCAAAGAACTGGCAACTATTCTGGCGTGAGAATTTTTGCGACAAAGAATGGCCATATCTTCGTAAGAATAACCCGCTGAAAGACTTTCTTCAATAATTTCCACAATTCTATCCAACATCAATTCATCTTCACCATCGCCCGTTAAAAAATCAATCTCTACGTGTCCACCCGATTTTGAATTGGGCGGAATTTGTTGCGCAAAAAATTCATCGTAAACCTTTGGCAAAATCGGCGCAATTATCTCATTATCAGGCGATTCCTTAATAAACTGAAAAATATCATTGTTGAATTTGATAATTTCTTTGGCACTCCGATAATTGGTCGTGAGGTTCTCGGGTTTCAGATATTGACGAATACTTTGGTAACGTTCAATCAAAAAATCGTTGTCTTCGTGACCCACCACCAAAGCCTCCAAATTCTCTTTGTGAAGATGAACAATCAGCTCCATTTCGCCCCCCCTAAAACGATAAATGGATTGTTTGGCATCGCCAACTGCCAAATTAAAATGTCCATTGGCTAAAGAATTTTCCACCAAAGGCAAGAAATTATGCCATTGTAAAGTTGAAGTATCTTGAAATTCGTCAATGAGAATATGGTTGAATTTTTCGCCCAAACGCTCATATACAAATGGAATTGGCTCGGTCATCACGATTTCGAGAATTTTTCGATTAAATTCCGAAATATGAATTTGTCCCGTATCATCCTGAATATCAGCAATTTCCTTTTTTAATTGACTCAACAAAGCTAATTTTTTGAGTTGTTTTGAGACTTCTTTGTAGAGGATATATTTAGGTTTTTCATTCGTATGAATTTTGACAATTTCCTCTAAATACAAGCGTAATTCATCTTTTACACCATCTATTCTGGCAGAAATATCCTTTTTACAGGTTTTTGAATACCACATATCGTCATTCAAAGCCTTATTTACATAGGAATTTGCTTTATAAAAAACGTCCTGATATTGCAGTTTTTGAAAGTATGCTCCTACTCCATTTTTGGAATAATAAAAATCCTCCACATCAATATCGGCCTCATAAATAGATTCGGAAGCAGTGTTTGTAATGGCTTTTATTTTGGTTTCAATATATTCACAATAGGCTTTTAATTTTTCTTCAATGGTCAAAAGATCAGCGGGTTGCAATTCTGAAAGTAATTCTACCGAAGTTTGAAATTGGTCAGAAAGCAGACTTTTGCCAAATGCGGCCAACTCTTCAGGCAAGCGATTCCACGATTTGCCTTCATTGGCTTTTTCCATCGCAAAACTCTGAATTGCCTCCGTGATTTGCTCAAAATTTTCGGTATTTACCTTTTGAAATAATTGCTCAACGGCAGCATCCAACAACACACCGGAATCAAGACTTACTTCAAAATTGAAAGGAAAACCCAATTCTTCCGTAAATGCCGCCACGATTCTTTGGACAAAAGAATCAATCGTTGAAACCGAAAAATTGGCGTATTCGTGGATAATATGTTTGAAGGTATTGTTGGCACGTTTGCGTAATTCCCACTCATTAATCACCACACCATCTTCCTGTAATTCAGCCAAAATTTGTTGAAAAATACCGTTTGATTCTTCCTTATCTTTTGGGTCATCACTGGCAAATTGGCGAAGGTATTTCATGATTCGCTCCTTCATTTCTTCGGAGGCTTTTTTAGTAAAAGTTACCGCCAAAATATGGTTAAAATACCACGGAGAGGTGGTTTTAAGGGCTAATTTGATGTATTCTTTCGCAAGTGTATAGGTCTTGCCTGAGCCTGCAGAAGAGGAATATATTTTAAATTTTGGAGATTGCATGGATGGAGTGTCTTTATTTTTATACGGTAGGTTATTAAGCTAAAATTTATCGAATAATAAACTTCAATATAATTGTTTACCATTTAATTTGTAAAGTTATTCAATTAAATTAATTTTATATTGGCACACTTTAATAATTAGTGTTTTGCTATAAAATTTCAGTTCTGTAAAAATCAAAAAAGTTCTATCTACTCGGTATGGCCGTAAAACTCAAAACAGTATCAATGGCATGGTAAACGAAATAATAAGAGAAGTCAATTTATTGCAACACTACGACTGGACACCCATAGAAAGGGAAAGGCGAGTACAAATAATGCGAGAAGCGAAGGAACGAAATCGTCAAAGCCTTTTTAATGTGTGCCTTGATGACTTTGCGTCGAGGATGTATTTCGCTGGCCAACAGGGAATTATTGAACACTATCTCGAACTTTGCGAAAACCCCGTTAAATTTTGAGCAAAAAAAGACTTGCCATTTATTTCATCCGAATGTATTTCTCAATATTAATACGATTTACGCCCACCTTCTCTACTTTTTCAACTCCTCTTTGAATCAGCGTATCGTTTTTTATGGTAATAACATAATCAAAATTATTGCCTTCCCATTCTCTGGCATTGCAATATTCCAATTGTTCTTTATACAAACGATCAACCAACGTATATTTTCCTCCACCCGCTCCAAAAACGACCGATGAATCTTTAAATTTATTCAAATCATGCTGTAAAAAAGCAAAATGTGTATCGTTGATTATTTTAATGAAAGAGATTTTGCTGGTGTAATCTGTAATGGTTGTATCACCTTTTTCAATGAGCGTTCCCGCAATTAACCGCCAAGTACCAATGAGTTGATTTTTATTTTCGGCTTCTTTCTTACAGGAAAACATTAAAGATGAAACGAATAGAAAGAGTAAGCTTGATTTCATAATATTTGTGTTTTATGTATTTTTTTACGCAAAAATACAAATAAAAGGCACACAAATACGATTAGTATTTGCTTGAAATATTAACTTTACTTTCAGGACTGTGTTATCTTTATGAAACCAATATGAGTATCTTAAATTTCCCAAAACATGATGAAAATAAAAAAAACAGAAAATATTTTTACCAATACAGACCCCGTGCATCGGGTAGTTGTTAGTGCTACCGTAGCCCTCATTACCTCTTTATTCTTGAAGAACCTACATTTTGATGTAACCATCTTTACCATGATTTTATGGGATGTTTTTGCTTTGTCTTATATCATTATCAGTTGGATTGTTTTTTTTACCAGTACCACCGACCACATCACAAAAAAAGCCCGAACGGACGATGGAGGCAAACTATTTGTCTTTTTTACCGTGGTTTTTGCTTCTTTTGTAAGCATGATTACGGTGGCAATTTTGGTCATTTCAAAAGATTCTTTAGGCATGGAAGAGGCCGTTTATTTACCAATTATCATCGGAGGAATTTTATTATCGTGGGCGTTAGTGCACACTACTTTCTGTTTTCATTACGCTCATTTGTATTACGACAATGAAAAAGGAACTGAAAATAATGCCGAAGGATTACAATTTCCCAATGAAAAGCACCCTGATTATATAGATTTTGCCTATTTTTCCTTCGTAATTGGCATGACTTTCCAAGTTTCGGATGTTGAGATTTCCGCTCGAAAAATCAGAAGATTAGCCTTATTCCATAGTTTATTATCATTTGCGCTGAACACATTTGTGGTGGCATTAACGATAAATTTAATTGCAGGTTTGAAGGGCAAATAAATTCTTCTCATCAAAATTTTAAAAATATTGCTCCTCTCAAAACATAATTGACTAATTTTGTAGCCACACTAACCTGCGGATTTGCTCCGTTTTTTGTTGCCCATGCGTACTTTGTTAGATTTTGAAAAACCGATTGCTGCTCTCGAAACCAAATTGGCGGAGATGAAAAAGTTGGCAATCGACAATAATGTTGATGTTTCACTGGCCGTTTCTCAATTAGAAACCTCTATTGAAGAACTCAAAAAAGAGACTTTTGTAAACCTTACTCGTTGGCAAAGAGTCCAACTTTCTCGTCATCCAGAACGTCCTTATACCCTGGATTATATCGAACAAATGTGCGATGAATTCATTGAAATTCACGGGGATAGAACGGTGGGCGATGATAAAGCAATGGTAGGAGGTTTCGGGAAAATAGGCGACCAAACTGTGATGTTGATTGGTCAGCAAAAAGGACGAAATACCAAACAACGCCAATTAAGAAATTTTGGAATGCCAAATCCAGAAGGTTATAGAAAAGCCCTGCGTTTAATGAAAATGGCGGAGAAATTTGGGAAGCCCATCGTTACTTTGATAGATACGCCTGGTGCCTTTCCAGGATTGGAAGCCGAAGAACGTGGACAAGGAGAAGCGATTGCTCGCAATATCCGTGATATGTTTATGTTGAAAGTGCCCGTTATTTGTATCATTATTGGCGAAGGTGCTTCAGGTGGAGCCTTGGGAATTGCCATTGGTGATAAAGTTTTGATGTTAGAAAATACGTGGTATTCCGTAATTTCTCCCGAATCATGTTCATCAATTCTTTGGCGTTCTTGGGATTTTAAAGAACAAGCAGCCGAAGCGCTAAAATTGACCGCCAATGATATGAAAGGCAATGGCTTGATAGATGGCATAATTCCTGAACCATTGGGAGGTGCTCATTTAAACCATGAATTAGCCATCGGAATGGTAAAAAAGGTTATTTTAGAAACGATTTCAGATCTACAAAAATTAACCCCAGCCCAAAGAATCAGCCAAAGGGTTGATAAATTTAGTGGTATGGGTGCTTATAATTAATTTGATAAAATTACAGAACACGGATTAAATAGATTAGATACAAAAGATAAACTTTATCTGTGTCCAGTCCGTTTAATCCGTGTTCCATTTTAAGTAAATCAACAACCAAAATGAAGTATAAAACCGAGATAATTCAAGTCGTTTTATTTATTATTACCTTGATTACCACCACTTTAGCAGGAGCCGAAGCTATTACCGGACATTTTTTTTTATTAGAAAAAAGTGACACAGCACTTCGTTTCCCCAATGATTTTTGGCAAGGTTTACAATTTTCTATTCCCTTTCTCGGGATTTTGACTTTCCATGAATTTGGTCATTATTTCATGGCTCGTTATTATAAAATCAAAGTTTCATTACCTTATTATATCCCGATGTGGTTAAGTGCCTTCACAACGAGTATCGGTACCATGGGCGCAGTTATTCGAATTATTGGTCGTACTCGCTCTCGAAAAGAATATTTTGATATTGGTATTGCGGGGCCTTTGGCGGGTTTTGTGGTAGCTTTGGTCGTGTTGTTTTACGGTTTTACCCATCTACCACCATTAGAATATATTTTTACTATTCATTCTGAATATGCCAAATTTGGGGCAAATTATCCCATAGAAATTTTGAAAGATGTCAAATCTATGAATGGACAATTAGTGTTAGGCGATAATTTATTGTTCAAACTCTTCAAAAATTACGTAGCCGATCCCAAGTTATTACCCCCAAATTTTGAAATTATGCATTATCCATTCATTTGGGCGGGATATTTATCTTTATTTTTTACAGCGCTAAATCTCTTCCCAATTGGACAATTAGACGGAGGACATATTCTTTATGGATTAATTGGAAAACGAAATTTCAAAGTTATTTCTCCCATAATTTTTATTGGATTTGCCCTTTTTGCGGGTTACGGTTTATTTTCAATCAACGAAATAAAAAACATCGGTATGGGCGGGCAATATACCGACGAAATGGATTTTTTAACTTGGTTATTGGCCTATATTTTCTTTCTAAGAATCTGTTTTTCAAGGATTTCTGAAAAACCAATAACGGCTTGGGTATTAAGTTTGAGCGTGGTACTCGTTCAGTTTTTATTGAGTTATATTCCTCAAATTGCTTCATTACACGGTTTTTCAGGATTTTTACCTTTCATCTTTTTATTAGGAAGATTTTTGGGAATTTATCATCCAGAGGTAGAAATTGATGAACCACTTGACTTCAAACGTAAACTTTTAGGTTGGCTATCCTTAATCATTTTTATCCTTTGCTTTTCCCCCTATCCTTTCATGCAAATTGATATTTAGGCTAAATAAATTGCTAATTAGTAAGGAAATAATTATATTTATTGAATTATTTATTTCTCTAATTATTACAACCACTTTTCAAAAATGCTTAATTCAATTTATATTTTCGTCTTCAAACTCATAGGTTGGCGACTTGTGGGTGAAATCCCGTCAAATCTCAAAAAAAGTATTATCGTTGTGGCTCCTCATGCTAAGTGGCAGGATTTTCCGATTGGTTTATTTGCCAGAGCAAGCTTAAAAACGAAGGTAAGTTTTTTAGGAAAAGCCGAATTATTTAAAGGTCCTTTTGGTTTCCTTTTTCGATCACTCGGTGGCAAACCCGTTGATAGATTCAGCAATAATGGCATGGTAAATTCGGTAGTAAACCTTTTTCGCAATAGTGAAACTTTACACATTGCTATTGCACCAGAAGGCACCAGAAAAGCGGTTTCAAAACTTAGAACAGGATTTTATTATATTGCCTTAGAAGCAAAAGTACCTATAATCATGATTGTTTTTGATTACCCAAACAGAAGAATTATTGCTCGTGAACCGTATTTCTTATCTGGACATTTAGAAGAAGATTTAAGAGAAATTGCCCTATATTACAATCAATTTGATGGCGTAAAAAAAGACTGGATTCAGCATTATCTGTTGGAAGCGGCCTAAAAAAGACACGAAACGTAAAAAGGGTGAAAGCAGGCATTTTAGAACCTTTTTTCACCCTTTTTACGTTTTGTTTTTTTACTTTTTATCTTTTTTCACTTCGGCAACCATCAATTCTCCCGCTCGTTCTGATGCTCCTTTTTCACCCAAAATCTTTCTAATTTCTGCATATCCATCTAACTGATTTTGTCGAGTGGTTGGATTAATGGTAATCTTCGATAATTCTTCCGTCAAATTTTCTTTTGTTAAATCATATTGCAATAACTCCTTCACCACTTCACGCCCTGCAATTAAATTCACCAACGAAACAAATGGTACACGAATCACTCGCTTGTAAACCTGATATGCCGCCCAACCGCCTTTATAACAAACCACTTGAGGAACACTAAAAAGGGCCGTTTCGAGCGTGGCTGTTCCCGAAGTCACTAAGGCCGCATCCGCCACCGAAAGCAAATTATAAGCATTATCAACCACTAATTTTACGGGAAAAATAGATTGCCAGCGAGCGTACAATTCTTTGGGGAGATTAGAAACCGTACCGATGACAAACTGATAATCAGGAAATTCATACACCTGCGACAACATCATCGACAACATCGAATCCACTTCTTGTTTACGACTTCCTGGCAACAAAGCAATGATTGGTTTTTGTCCGAGACGTGCGTCTTTTCTAAAATTTGGATTAGGCGTAAAATCGGCAATGGCATCAAAAAGTGGATTTCCTACGTATTCAACTTCATAATCATACTGCTTAAAAAAGTCTTTCTCAAACGGAAAAATTACGAACATTTTATCCACAAATTGCTTGATTTTCAAAGCTCTCGATTGATTCCAAGCCCATACTTTTGGCGAAATATAATAGAAATTTTTGAAGCCATTGAGTTTTGCAAACTTGGCAACTCGCATATTAAAACCAGAATAATCAATCAGAATGACCACATCGGGTTGGAAGTTTTTGATGTCTTTTTTACAGAATGAAAGGAAACCAAGAATAGTAGGAAGGTTCTTTATCACCTCAAAAAAACCCATAAAAGCCAAGTCACGGTAATGCTTAACTATTTCAGCACCAGCTTCTTGCATCATATCACCGCCCCAAGCACGTATCTGAGCATCTGGGTCATGCTTACGAATTCCTTTTATCAAATTGGAGCCATGCAAATCCCCCGAACGTTCTCCTGCAATGATATAGTATTTCATATTTCCAGTTAGTTAATGCTACGAATGAAACAATTAGACCACGGATTTAACCGATTCACACGGATTTTTAAAATTAATCAGTGTAAATCCGTCTAATCCGTAAAACCTGTAGTCAAATATTTATTCCCCGAAATATTCGACAAAATTTTTCTGTGTTTCAAATAATTGTAGGCTGTGCAATTTGGCCGTTTTTGATGCCTCTGCAACTTGTGGAGCTAATATTTTCCAGATTTCCATCACAAAAATCTCGCAACTTGCCATTTTTCCTTGCATAAAATCCACGTCAAGATTAAGGTTTTTATGATCAACCTTTTCGATGATTTCTTGCTTAATAATATCGCCTAAAACTTTTAGGTCAATGACAAAGCCAGTATCAGGGTCAGGATTTCCTTTGACAGTGACGATGAGTTCAAAATTATGCCCGTGCCAATTAATATTTGAGCAAGGTCCAAAAACTTCCTGATTTTTTTCCTCAGACCAGTTTGGATTATAGAGCCGGTGAGCGGCGTTGAAATGTTCTTTACGACTTACGTAAACCATTGTTTTCAGTGTTTAAATTGTGGGGATTCTGCTGGGAAAACATTAGCAACAAAATCCATAAAAATAACAATAACTAAGAATTCTAAAATTTGAAACCTTAATTACCTGTAAAATTACAATGTTTTCAATTCTCAAAAAAATAATAAATTCAACAATATCCAAAACAGCAGATTTGATATTATGCAAAACAATCAATTCTTTCATATTGTTATAGATAAAAGAGAATTGTATTATTTTTTGAGTAGAAAAACTTATGATTTCTTGAAAAATTTATATTTTTTCAAAATATCGTGTATAGTTTTAGTCAATACTTAATGATAATTTTGATAGTTTATTACAATTCCCTAACACGCATAAATACAATTTTACTCCAATCTTTATGATTATTGTTACAGGTGCCGCAGGCTTTATTGGAAGTTGCTTGATTCAACGTTTAAATCAAGACAATTTTAACTATATTATAGCAGTTGACGATTTTTCTGATGAACAGAAAAACAAGAATCTTGTCGGCAAGAAGATTCAAGAAAGAGTTGAAAGAGAACACTTTTTTGATTGGTTGGATGCCAATTATCAAGAAGTTGAATTTTGTTTTCATATCGGGGCAAGAACGGATACGACCGAGTTTGATATTGAAATTTTCAATAAATTAAATCTCAATTACTCGAAAAAAATCTGGAAAAAATGCCACGATTATCAGATTCCGCTGGTTTATGCTTCATCGGCGGCAACTTACGGTTTAGGAGAGTTAGGATATGATGATAATGAGTCGTTGATTCCACAATTAAAGCCCTTAAATCCCTACGGAGATTCAAAAAATGACTTCGATATTTGGGCTTTGAAACAGGAAGAACAACCTTTCTTTTGGGCGGGTTTGAAATTCTTTAACGTATATGGACCCAATGAATTTCATAAAAATCGAATGGCTTCGGTAATTTGGCATACTTTTAACCAAATAAAAAAGACGGGAGGCATGAAATTATTCCGTTCGCATAATCCAGATTTTAAGAATGGTGAACAAATGAGAGATTTTGTGTATGTAAAAGATGTGGTAGAAGTTTGTCTATTTTTAATGCACCACCGCAGAAATTCAGGCATATATAATTTAGGTTCGGGCAAGGCAAGAACCTTCATGGATTTAGTAAAGAACACTTTCAAAGCTCTTGGCAATGAGGAAGTTATCTCATTTGTTGATACACCCGAAGATATTAGAGATAAATACCAATATTTCACAGAAGCCAATATGTCGAAACTTAAATCCATTGGTTATGAGCGTCCATTTCATACTTTAGAGGAAGGCGTTTCTGATTATGTAAAAAATTATTTAATGGAAGAAAAATACTATTAAGCATTAATTTACAGATTTTATATTTGGGAAGAGACGGTTTTGGAGACTGCCTCTTTTTTTTGTGTAAACCCATAAATTCAAATTAATATTTGATAATTGTAGTTTTGGCATAAATTTTTTAAATTGTATCATAAATATATAAATTATGGTTAGTCAGCTAAAACAAATATCTATTCATGAGTTTCGCCAAATGGAATTTGACGAAACCGATGACGCCTACTACGAATTAATTAATGGTTATCTCATGAAAAAATCTGCACCAAGACCACAGCATCAAAACATTTCGATGTATTTAAGCATTGAGATAGGCACCTTTGTTAAGAACAGAGGATTAGGAAAATTATTTGCTTCTCCTATTGATGTTTTCTTAGATGATTTGAATGCTGTACAACCAGATTTAGTTTTCATACCTACTGAAAATCAAGCGATGATAACGGATGATGGGATTATTGGAATTCCAGATTTAATGATTGAAATTATTTCTCCTTCCTCGGTGCTTAGAGATAGAGTTGATAAAAAGAATTTATACGAAAGATTGAATGTCAAAGAATATTGGATTATTGACCCACAATATCAAGACATTGAAATTTATACAGTTCAGAATGGAAGATACGAGTTATACAGTGGCGTAACGATGTTTGAAGGAGAACTAAAATCAACCATTTTTGAAGGGCTTACGATTGATTTGGCGGAGTTATTTGAATAGAAATATATTTTTGCAATGAAAGGTCTTGGGTTTTTAAAGAATCTAAGACCTTTTGTTTTTCATTGACTGATAAAATCTTCGTACAATGGATTTTTCGTTTTCTCTTTTGTAATTTTGAACTTCATAAAATTATATAAAAGCTAATCATGTTAAAATCTGTCCCTTTTGACCAAACGCACGCTTTTTCTTTGCTTACAAAACACAAAGCAGAAATCGCTGATACCACTATTAAAGACCTTTTTGCGAACGATACTGAACGTTTTAATAAATTTTCAGTCCGTTTTGAAGATATTTTATTAGATTATTCTAAAAACCTTATCACTGATAAAACGAAGGCTATCTTAGTAGCTTTAGCTAATGAATGTGAATTGGATGATGCCATCGAGCGAATGTTTACGGGCGATGTCATTAACCAAACTGAAAACCGTGCGGTATTGCATACGGCATTAAGAAATCGTTCTAATTCTCCAATCGCAGTGGATGGAAACGATATTATGCCCGATATAAATGCGGTTTTAGAAAAAATGAAAGGTTTTTCTGAAAAGGTTATTTCAGGAAATTGGAAAGGCTATTCAAACAAAGCGATTACCGATGTGGTCAATATTGGTATTGGTGGTTCGGATTTAGGTCCTGTCATGGTCACAGAGGCTTTAAAACCGTATAAAAACCATCTGAACTTACATTTTGTATCCAACGTAGACGGTACGCACATTGCGGAAGTGTTGAAGAAAATCAATCCAGAAACAACTTTATTTTTGATTGCTTCTAAAACTTTCACGACTCAAGAAACGATGTCGAACGCCAATTCTGCTCGTGATTGGTTTATTGCCAATGGCGGTTCAGCGGAGGACGTGGCGAAACATTTTGTGGCACTTTCGACCAATGAAAAATTAGTAACGGCTTTTGGAATTGACCCTGCCAATATGTTTGGCTTCTGGGATTGGGTTGGCGGAAGATA
Organism: Arcicella sp.; assembly: GCF_964672035.1. Lineage (NCBI taxonomy): Bacteria > Pseudomonadati > Bacteroidota > Cytophagia > Cytophagales > Flectobacillaceae > Arcicella > Arcicella sp. Next base: position 64,727 of record NZ_CBABQS010000002.1, on the reverse strand, counting down.
TTCGCTTTGGTCGGCCATTGGTTTATCTATTTCATTATCCGTTGGTTATGAAAATTTCATCGAACTCTTAGCGGGAGCTCATGCCATGGATAAACACTTTCGCACGGAAAATTTCAATGAAAACATTCCGGTAATTTTGGCACTTTTGGGCATTTGGTATAATAATTTTCACGGAGCGGACACGCAAGTAATTTTACCTTACGACCAATATATGCACCGTTTTGCGGCGTATTTCCAACAAGGAGATATGGAATCAAACGGGAAACAAGTTGGGCGTGATGGCAAGGACGTTGCCTACCAAACGGGTCCAATTATTTGGGGAGAACCTGGTACCAATGGACAACACGCATTTTATCAATTGATTCATCAAGGAACAAAAATGATTCCTGCGGATTTCATTGCTCCTGCAATTTCACACAACCCAATCGGGCAACATCACCAAATGTTACTGTCCAATTTCTTTGCTCAAACTGAGGCATTGATGAATGGCAAAACTCGTGAAGTGGTAGAAGAAGAATTGGTAAAAGCGGGAAAATCGCAAGCAGAAATTGATAAATTAGCCCCTTTCAAAGTATTTACGGGCAATCGTCCCACGAATTCAATTATGTTTAAGTTATTGACACCCAGAACATTAGGAAGTTTGATTGCGATGTACGAACACAAAATTTTCGTACAAGGTGTTATCTGGAATGTCTTTAGTTTTGACCAATGGGGCGTGGAATTAGGAAAGCAGTTAGCGAATCAGATTTTACCAGAATTAGCTGGAAATGAAGAAGTTACTTCGCACGATTCGTCAACCAATGGCTTGATTAATGCTTATAAAAATTGGAGAACCGCATAGGTAAAGATTTTATAGGTTACATAGAAAAAGTAAAAAGCTCGCTAAATGATAAATTTTGCGAGCTTTTTACTTTACCCTAATTTGCTCAAAATCTCCTCAAAATCTAAATGCTCTTGTTCTCCCGAAATCATATTTTTTAACGTCAATTTCCCCGTATTCATTTCCTCCGAACCGATGATACAAACGTAAGGAATTTGCTTTTTATCGGCATAATCCAATTGCTTTTTGATTTTGCTGACATCTGGATAAACCTCCGAATTTAAACCTGCCAAACGTGCCATTTGCAACAATGGAAGTGCAAAATTCAGCTCTTCTTTTCCGAAATGACAGAATAATAATTTAGTAGTAACTGACTGATTATCAGGAAATAAATTCAATTCATCCATCACATCATAGATTCTATCCACGCCAAAAGAAATCCCGACGCCCGAAAGTCCTGGAGCGCCAAAGGTACCCGTTAAATTATCGTAACGACCTCCGCCCGTAATTGAGCCAATTTGAACGCCCAATGCTTTTACTTCAAAAATTGCTCCGGTATAATAGGATAATCCACGGGCAAGCGTAATGTCTAATTCAATGTTAACTTCCAATAGACCAAAAGCTGAAAGATATTCCCAAACTTGTTTCAATTCCTCAATTCCTTGTTTACCCGTTGCAGAATTTTCAAATAGTTCTTCCAATTTCAAAAATTTCTCTTGATTTGTTCCAGTTATTTCAAAAATGGGGTCGAGTTTTGATAATGAATCTTGTGAAAATCCTTTTTCGGCCAATTCTTCTAAGACTTTTTCTTTCCCAATTTTATCTAATTTGTCAATGGCAACAGCAAGTGTTCCTTCTTGTCCTATGGCACCAATGGCCTCAGAAAGACCCGTTAAAATTTTACGATTATTAATTTTAAGAGAAAAGTTAATGCCAAATGCGTTCATAACTTCATGAATCATTAGGACAATCTCGGCTTCACAAATCAACGAATCTGTCCCTACCACGTCGGCATCACACTGATAAAATTCTCTGTAACGACCTTTTTGCGGACGATCACCCCGCCAAACGGGTTGAATTTGATAACGCTTGAATGGCATCGTTAATTCACTTCTATTCATCACCACGTAGCGAGCAAAAGGTACGGTTAAATCGTATTTAAGTCCTTTTTCGGATATTTTTGTCGTTAATTTTTTATACCCTTCTTCTAAATCTGATTGTCCAATTTTCTCGGAAAAATTACCAGAATTTAATATTTTAAATAATAGTTGGTCGCCTTCTTCCCCATATTTTCCCATCAACGTTGAAAGGTTTTCCATCGCAGGGGTTTCGATGGGTTGAAATCCAAATTTTTCATAAACAGAACGAATGGTAGAAAAAATATAATTTCGTCGAACCATTTGTTGCGGTCCAAAATCTCTTGTGCCTTTTACAATGCTGGGTTTGCTCATTTTTATTTGTGATTGAGTGAATTGTGAGTTGTGAGTTTTGGAAATTCTCTCAAATTATCTGCAAAATTACAAAACCCAAAAGATTTTCTGTTCTTTTGGGTTTAATATTACTTTTGAATAATTGTTTTAATAATTGTATTTTCAAAGTTCAATCAGGAATTACGAAGCAAAATATAACTATAACCTACTGAAAATCAGATATTTGAATTTAATAAAATAAGTAACCTAATGGTATCTATGGATGATAACTCATAAATTATAATTCATAACTCAGAACTATTTCCAAAAACTCATTTGGTGGAAAAAGAAAAAAGCTGTAATTTTGCACTTCAATTTAAAATCTGTTCATAATGGCTGTTACAAGACTCAAAAGAAAAGATAGAAGAAACAAGAGTATAGCCACTAACAAAGTGAACTCAATTAAGCATTTGACATCAACTCCAGAAATCAAGTTAATTGATATCGAGAGTATCAAAGCTGAGTTTGCTGCGAAGGCTGCGAAGTAATTTTGTACAATTTCTTCTAAGAATCAAAAAACCCATCCGTAAAGATGGGTTTTTTAGTTTTATAACCACATAGTCGTCGGTAGGATACATCCTTTAAAAGGTAGGAGATTACAACCTACTTACCCTTTTTATCTTCTTTATTTCTCAAAACATCCCCCAAATGATTTAATTTTTTGACGTGTTTTATCATATCTTTTTCCTGTTTGTTGATTCTTTTATTGACATCCATCAAAACTCTAAAACGAATTGCTTGGCCGAAGCTAACCAAGCCTAAATTTGTGAGAATTAGTCCATAAAGCCCCATGACAAACCACCTCGCAAAAGCAACGTTAATATCGGCTTTAAGGGTTGCGGCGCTACTCACTACGGAAATACCAAATCCAAAAAGCAATAAGCCAGCCACAGCACACAGAAGCCATTTTGTTCTTAGAGGCATTCGGTTGACTAATCTTTGTCCTGGTGCTTTTTTAGGTATATCGGGTTTCATATTGGATATTGGAATTTAATAGTGATATTTTAGTTAAAATTTACTTCCAAAGGCTTCCAAGCGTTTTTTCAACGCTCCAAAATTCTTCCTTCAAATTACTGGGAATTGTTTTATTGGAATAGGTAAAGCCGTGCTCTTGCCAAAGGAAAATAGTATAATAATCAGTTTGATAGATGGCCTTTGCCGTGGTTCTGAATAGCGCTATTTTTTCGTTAGGCAATCTTTTTTCAATTGTCATTAAAAAATAAGCTTTTGTTTTCAGCATCATCACGTTTTTACCGCCGATATTTTTTGACACCACATTTGCATTATTTTCCATACTTTTGAGCGCAGATTGGGGTAGAAAAACATATTCTTGTCTTTCTATATAAAAGTTACTGCCATTAGCACGCATTGACCAGCCCTTAATTAGCTGATTTTTTGCAAGTTGTATTTTATTGTCTTTCAAAATGGTATTCATATCCAAGTATCTAAAGGTACTGCTTTGTGCACAAGAACAAAGATAAGAAAGGGCAAATACGCACAATAAAAATAATTTTATCCTGTTTCTTTGAGGAATTATCGGCTTAAACATAATTTTATATTTCAATATTACCATAAACTAACAAAAACATTCAATGAAAATCAACAAAAAAGTAATTTTTACTATCTTAGTTTCCATTTCAGCGCTCTATGTGAATGGGCAGGATATGCGTTTTAACCAAAAAAATCCCGATAAACCAGAGGTTACTGAGTATATGGATCCAGAAATTAAGGTGATAACGCCTGGAGCAATTCCGTCGGATGCGATTGTTTTATTTGATGGAAAAAATTTAGACCAATGGGAATCTACCAAAGACGGAGGAGCCGCAAAATGGAAAGTGGAAGACGGTTCCATGACGGTTGTGGGCGGGGCTGGTGGTGTTTCAACGAAGAAACATTTTGGCGATTGTCAATTGCACATTGAATGGCGTTCACCAATCGAGGGCGATGAAAAAAAAGGACAAGGAAAAGGCAATAGCGGTGTATTTTTTCAAGGAATTTATGAGGTTCAAGTGTTGAATTCGTACCAAAACCGTACTTATCGCAATGGCCAAGCGGGTTCAATCTACAAACAAACGCCACCGATGGTAAATGTTACTTCCAAAATGGGCGAATGGAACGTTTATGATATTATTTATACCGCTCCCAAATTCACGGTTAATGGTGGGGTTGAAGTTCCTCCTTACGTTACGGTAATTCACAATGGCGTGGTCGTTCAAAATCACACGATGATTCAAGGGGTTACCAATTATATCGGGCAACCAACCAATCCAGTTCATGGCAAAGCGCCAATCCATTTGCAAGACCACGGCAATGCGGTGAGTTTCAGAAATGTTTGGATTCGTGAATTATAAGTTATATTTTTATCCAATAGCTTTTACTAAGTACAACCATAAATAATAAATTCCCGTACGAAAGTGCGGGAATCTTTTTTTTAGCTCAATTCCCTTAGAATGTTCATACGATGGATAAGTTTTTTTAACTTTGCAAAAACCATTACGAAAAAGAAAATAATTAAATGATTAAGCAAATAATTAGCTGGACACTCAGAAATATTCCAAGAAAATACATTCAATTAGTGGGTCATTTTGCCACAAAAACTTATGGTTTAACCCTCCGAGGCAATCACGTTGAATGTCCAGTTTGTGATTCAACGTTTAGTAAATTCTTGCCGTACGGGCGCTTAGAACCCCGTGAGAACGCTTTATGTCCCAATTGTTTAGCCTTGGAGCGTCATCGTTTGATGTATTTGTATTTACAACAAAAAACAAATTTCTTTACCGATAACCTGAAAGTATTGCACGTAGCTCCCGAATATTGCTTCATTGAACGTTTTGAAAAAATGAAGAATTTAGACTATATTTCGGCAGATATTGAATCTCCTTTAGCAAAAGTAAAAATGGATTTGCACCATATTCCTTTTGAAGAAAATACTTTTGATGTCGTATTCTGCAATCACGTGTTAGAACACGTTGAAGACGATATTCGCTGTATGGAAGAAATGCGTAGGGTTTTGAAACCAACTGGTTGGGCAATTATGCAATCGCCACAAGACTGGAAATTAGCCACAACTTTTGAAGACAAGACCATTACTGACCCTAAAGAAAGAGAACGACTTTTCAAACAAGACGATCATTTCCGAATATTTGGTCGGGATTATCGTAAACGATTAGAGCAAGGTGGTTGGTTCGTTACGGAGGACAAATTTGTCATGGAAATGCCTGTAAACCAAGTTAATAGATTTGCTTTACCCAAAGATGAGATTATTTATTTATGTGAGAAGAAGTAATATAAACCTTTAAATTAATGAAATACTTACCCATAAATTCTTCACTTTTCGTTGAAAACCGTGAAAGATTAGCCCAATTATTAAAGCCAAAATCATTGGCTATTTTCAATTCAAACGACACTATGCCAACCAATGCGGATGGCACGATGGGTTTTCAACAAAATTCAGATTTATTCTATCTTTCGGGCATAGACCAAGAAGAATCAATCCTACTAATATTCCCTGATTGTCCCGACCCAAAACATCGTGAAATCCTTTTTTTGAAGGAAACTTCTGAATTAATTGCCATTTGGGAAGGCTATAAATACACTAAAGAACACGCCCAACAAGTTTCAGGAATCCAAAAGATTTACTGGACAAGTCAATTTGAGTCGATTTTGAACACGCTTGTTTACGAGGCCGACAATATTTACCTCAATTCAAACGAACATCTTCGTAATCATTCTACCGTTCAAACGAGGGATACAAAATTCATTATCTGGGCAAAAGAGCATTTCCCTTTGCATAAATTTGATCGAGTTGCCCCGTTGATGCACCAATTAAGAAGTATCAAAAATTCCTTGGAAATTGAGTTAATCACGGAAGCTTGCAAAATTACTGAATTAGGCTTTAGGAGATTATTAAATTTTGTAAAACCCAATGTGACAGAATATGAAATTGAAGCCGAATTGATTCATGAATTTGTCCGTAATCGTTCAAAGGGTTTTGCGTATAGCCCAATTATCGCTTCTGGACCAAATGCCTGCGTATTGCACTACATTCAGAATAATCAAGTGTGTAAAGATGGCGATTTAATTTTGTTGGATGTTGCGGCAGAATACGCCAATTATAATTCAGATTTAAGTCGTACCATTCCAGTAAGCGGTCGGTTTACTACCCGCCAGAGGTCAGTTTACAGTGCCGTACTCCGTGTTTTCAAATATGCTCAATCTATTTTGAAGGTGGGTGTATTGTGGGAAGAATATCAAAAAGAGGTGGAGAATTTTATGGAAAGTCAATTAATAGATTTAGGATTATTGAATCGTTCTGAAGTTGAAAAACAAAATCCAGAAAGTCCATTGTTGAAAAAATATTTTATGCACGGGGTTTCTCACCATTTGGGTTTGGATGTACATGATGTATGGAATAAATACCGTAAAGTGGAAGCTGGCATGGTTTTCACGATTGAACCGGGCATTTATATTCGAGAAGAAGGATTAGGAATTAGGTTAGAAAATAATTTCTTAATTACCGAATCTGGTAACATTGACCTGATGGCAAATATCCCAATCGAAATTGATGAAATTGAGGATTTAATGAATCGCTCATGAAAATTCTTTATGACCATCAAGCATTTACAGGACAACGCTACGGCGGAGTAGCACGCTATTTTCACGATTTGATGGAATCGCTTTCAGAAATGGGTGTTAATATAGAATTGGCTTTACAATTTTCTAATAATGAATATCTGAAAAATAGTACCATCCGAATTCCGAGGCAATTTAGGCATATTTTTGGGTTTATGCCTACCAGTATGTTGGTGTCGAGAACCAATCGGTTGAACAGTATTTTACAAATTCAACGTGGTAATTACGACATCTTTCATCCAACATTTTTTCATCATTATTTCCTACAACACCTTAATAATAAACCTTTTGTGATTACTTATCATGATTGCATCAAGGAAAAATTTAATCTTGATCACATTGACAATGCCAGTAAAATACAGAAGCAAGAATTATTGACCCGTGCCTCAAAAATCATTGCCGTTTCTGAGAATACGAAAAAAGACTTATTAGAGTTGTATGAAGTGGAAGCGGATAAGATTGACGTAGTTTATCATTCAACCGATTTTACTAATCACGTTCAACCAAATCATTTTCATCTGAAAACCCCTGAAAATTATTTTCTTTATGTCGGGGCAAGAAACGATTACAAGAATTTTGATGGTTTGTTAAAATCCATTAAACCAGTACTCAAAAAGCACCCTGATGTGGTTTTATTGTGTGCAGGGAGTGGAAATTTCACCGAACAAGAAAATGTCATGCTCAAGACTTTGGGCATCGAAAATCAGGTTATTCATCAGCACTTTTACAGTGACAATACCCTTTTTTCGCTTTATCAACGAGCCATTGCCTTTATTTATCCTTCCCTTTATGAAGGTTTTGGCATTCCAATTTTGGAGGCATTTGCGTGCGGCTGCCCCGTAATTTTGAGTGATAGTTCATGCTTTCCAGAAGTTGCCCAAGATGCGGCTTTATATTTTAACATTGATAATAAAGATGATTTAAGTCAGAAATTGGAGGAAATAATTTCAAATTCAGATTTACGTAATTCATTGATTAACAAAGGATTAAATCGACAGAAAGCATTTTCTGCTGAGAAAAAAGCGAAAGAGACATATAAAGTTTATAAAAGTATTTTGTAGTAAAAACGATTTAATTAATGGATATTTTTTTTACTGAAGACCAGCACTTTCAAGGAATTTCATATTTGGAGGTTGCACTAACCAAAGGGGAATATGAAAATTGCATATTTTCGAACTGCATTTTTGCAAATTCCAGTTTATCCCTCATAAACTTCATTGATTGTAAATTTAACCAGTGTGATTTCAGTTTAGCCAATGTAAAAAATACCGCCTTCAAAGATGCAAAAATGAAAGACTGTAAATTAGTAGGCGTGAAATTTGAAGAATGTAGCACTTTTGGATTTGCCATAAATTTTGAAAATTGCCAGTTAAATCTCTCCTCTTTTTATAAATTAGGCTTAAAAAATGCAAAATTTAAAGACTGTAATTTAGAAGAAGTTGATTTTGGGGAATGCAATTTAGGGAACGTTATTTTCAATAATTGCAATTTATTGGGCGCTAAATTTGACCATACATTTTTAGAAAAAGCTGATTTCAGAACCGCCTACAATTTTTCAATCGACCCGGAGAAAAATAAGATTAAGAAAGCGAAATTTTCATCCAACAGTTTAGCTGGATTATTAGAAAAATACAATATTGAGATTGAATAAATTAGCTATGGCAGCACCGAAAAATATACTAATCTTTGAACCTGACGCAAGTGGACATCATTCTGGATACCTTTATCATTTGATTATTAATTTCTTACAAAACGATTATTCCTATAAATTAATCGTTTTGGTTAGTCCAGATTTTTTTGAAAAACATCATCAAATTCTTCAAAAAACCATTTCTCCGAGAGTTCAGTGGGTAAAATTTTCGGATGCTGAATTTACGGAATGGCAAACACCGAAGAGCGTTTTCAAACGTTCGGTTTTTGAGTGGAAGTTGTTTTGTCAATATGCGAAGCAATACAACGCTGTCGTGGCATTTTTTATGTATATTGATTATTTACAATTGGTTATTCTCACGCAATCACCTCCACCCTGCCCTATTTCGGGAATATTATTTCGTCCAACGGTTGTAAATTATGCGGCTACTTCTTGGAAAGAAAAGTTAAATTACTGGCGCAAAAATATCACTTTAAAGTATTTTGTAAAGAGTAAAAGTGTAGACTCTCTCTTTAATTTGGATGCTTATGCAACCCAATTTATAGCACAAAATTGGCATACTGATAAGGTAAAGTTTTTACCCGACCCCGTTCAGGTATATCCAAGCAAGCGAACGCCTGCAGAAATAAAAAAAACATTGGGAATTGAAGAAAATCGAAAGGTATTTTTAATATTTGGTTATCTGGATTCACGCAAAGGAATTTCCGAAGTAATGGAAGCGATTGGTGCTATTTCCAAAGAAAAATCTCAAAAAGGTTGTCTTTTAATTGTGGGTCCTTGGCAAGAAAATGAAAGAACATTATTTGAAATTCAATTGCCAAAAATAAAGCAAAACACTGATTTTCAAATCATCATCAAAGATACATTCATAAAAGATGAGGATATTCAGCAATATTTTAACGCAACGGATTTTGCTTTAGCCTTGTATCATAAACACTTTGGGATGAGCGCCATTATGGTTCGAGCAGCGACGGCACAAAAGCCATTAATTGCCAACAATTTTGGTTTAATGGGAAGAATTGTTTGTGAAAATGAATTGGGCATTACCATCAATCATGATTTGAAAGAAAAATTGGAAATGCTTCTGGAAGATGAAAATAGCATCGGTAATAAGGATAAAATGAAGGCCTTTGCAGAATTAAACCAGGCAGAGAATTATGCAAAGGTTATTTTGAATCATTTTAAAGCAGTTAGCAGTTAAGGAGCATCCAATTAATAAAATATACTCATTGCCGTTCAACTTCCCGAAAGTTTAACCCATAACGGAGTTATTTCAAAAAGTTCCTCCAAGTCAAAGTGAATATGTTTAAATTGAATTCTTTCAAAGCGTTTATTTTGTATAAATCCTTACATATCAAACTACAAACATAAATCCTTCAAATCTTCTTCCGAACCCAAGAAAACATTATAATCTACCGTACCTTTTACACCTTCGCACCAGCCTTTTTGATTATGTTGCCAAAACCATAAACTTGAACCGTAACCTTTTAACGTTTCCTTTGAATAATCGGCAATCCAAAGCGGATAATCGTCAAAATTGCCTTTGATAAACTTCTTATAAAAGTTGGGATTTGTATAGATTATGGGCTTCACTCCGTAATGTTTTTGCACAATATCCAACCAGATTCCTATTTCACTAACTATTTGACTATCAGACTTTAAGGAATTTTGTTCAATGTCTAAAACGGGGGCAAAATCACCTTTTTTTAGTTTAACAGAATTAATGAAATTCATTGCTTGGCCTCTGGGTTCACGCCAAGTAATAAAAAAATGGTACGCTCCTCTTTTGATTCCTAAATCGCCCAATTTTTTCCAGTTTCTTTCAAATTGCTTATCTGAATGCGTCATGCCTTCGGTGGCTTTTAAGAAGCAAAATTTTAGTCGTAAATCTTCCTCAGAAAACCGCATTTTTTTTACTCTTTGCCAATCAATTACGCCGTTGTGGTGCGAGACATCAATACCGTGCATTTGGTACGTTAGCGGCATAGAAATCCCTAATTTTGACACATTTTTCCAACCATTTGGATTGGGTCTAAACCACATATATACCCCGAATATTACTAAAATAAAGATTAAAATTTTGAGAGATTTCTTGATTAGTGGAGGCAGAAAATCATATTTGAGACGTAAAATACTCAGTAAGTTCATAAAACAAATAAGGGATTAGAAAAATGATTTGTACAAAATTACAAACATTTTCCTAATCCTTTATTTTTTGAGCGTTATTCCACAACTCGCAAAATTGTAGGTACTGTATTTCCCTATTTATTTGGTTGTGGAGTAGTACGTAAATACGGTTTCACAATCGTAAATCCTTTTGGAAATTTAGCCGCTGCATCTTCTGTTTTTACGGCGGGTGTGATAATTACATCTTCACCATCTTTCCAGTCTGCTGGCGTTGCTACTTGATACTGAGCCGTTAATTGCAATGAATCAATTACTCGTAAAAGCTCTTGAAAATTACGTCCAGTTGAAGCTGGGTAAGTTAATGTCAATTTAATTTTCTTATCGGGCCCAATAATAAATACGGAACGAACCGTTGCTTTTTCAGAAGCATTTGGATGAATCATATCGTACAAAGTTGCTACATTGCGGTCTGAATCAGCGATAATTGGGAAGTTCATTTTTACGCCATTAATTTCCTCAATATCTGGAATCCATTTATTGTGCGAGTCCAAATCGTCAACAGAAACGGCAATTACTTTTACGCCTTTTTTTTCAAATTCCCCTTTCAAAAGAGCAGTTTTACCTAATTCAGTCGTGCAAACAGGGGTAAAATCTGCTGGATGGCTAAAAAACATTCCCCATGAATCGCCTAACCATTCATGAAAATTAATGTGTCCTTGGGTTGTCTCCGCTGAAAAGTCGGGGGCAATATCTCCTAATCTTAATGACATATTTTTTGAGTTTTAAGTTAATAAGGGAGTAAATAAATGATTTTTAATTTACTACTCTACTTAGTTACAAGATTAATCATTATTTAGTTCGCAAGGTCATAATTTTTATCCAATATTTAAAGAAAAGTGATGTAAATCATACACTTATACAGGCTTTTCAATCACGAAATTATGATTGGTATAAATACAAATATCGGCGGCAATATTCAATCCTTCACGTACCATTTCTTCCGCTGATAAATGCGGAGCGTGTTTTTTCAAAGCCAAAGCCGCAGAAAGGGCATAATTACTACCCGAGCCAATGGCGGCGATGCCATTTTCAGGCTCTAAAACATCTCCCGTTCCCGAGATAATGAGCGTTTCTTCTTTATTGGCCACAATCATCATGGCTTCCAATTTACGAAGGTAACGATCGGTACGCCAGTCCTTCGCCAATTCAATACTGGCACGTTTCATATTGCCACCGTAGGCATTTAATTTTTCCTCAAAACGTTCTAAAAGCGTAAAAGCATCGGCCGTTGAACCCGCAAATCCCGTAACAATTTTGCCATCCAACATTTTACGAATTTTCTTCACGTGATTTTTAGCAACGGTTGCTCCCATTGTTGCTTGTCCATCCGCACCGATGGCAACTTCTCCATTATGCACTACCGCTAACACAGTGGTTGATCTAATTTTTTCCATAAGACGATTTATTTTTTGCAAAGATATTAGGTAAATATTACATTTGATTTCCTTTCTGTAATCAGTTATTAATTAGAATCGTTCATTTCTACATTCTTAAAATTTTACCAAGGCTATACCATCTTTAATTTTATTAAAAACTTTAAATAAATATCCATGAAAAAATTTATTATCACTTTAAGTCTCTTATGCACAATGACTTACGCACACGCTCAGCAAGATATGCCATTATATCCCAAAGAAGTTCCAAATTCAAAACCAGTTCCGAACACCCAAAAATCTGAAACCGACAAAAATGGGATTTTACGTATTTCGGAGGTAACGGTACCTTCTTTGACGGTCTATTCTCCCCCAAAAGGTACCTCTAATGGAACAGCCGTAATTATTTGTCCGGGAGGTGGTTACAGAATTTTGGCGGCTTCGCACGAAGGTTCGGATGTAGCGAAGGAATTTAATAAAATGGGCGTGACGGCTTTTGTGGTTAAATACAGAATTCCCAACGAAAATGCGCAAATTGATAGAACAATTGCTCCTTTGCAAGACGCTCAACAAGCTATCAGAACGGTTAGAAAAGATGCGATAAAATACGGGATAAATCCTAATAAAATCGGCATTATGGGCTTTTCGGCGGGCGGACACTTGGCGGCGACGGCCTCCACGCATTTTGCAAAACCTGTGGGCGACAATGCAGATGAAACTAATGTTCGCCCAGATTTTTCTATTTTGGCTTATCCAGTTATCACCATGAAAGAATTTGGACATCAAGGTTCGACAGAACAATTAATTGGCAAAAACCCTTCGACTGAATTAAGAGAATTGTATTCAAACGAAATGCAAATTACGAAAGATACGCCACCCGTATTTTTATTTCATGCGGGCGATGATAATGCTGTTCCTGTGAAAAATTCGCTTTCGTACTATGAGGCTTGTCAAAAAAATGGGGTTTCAGCAAGTATGTTGATTTATCCAAAAGGTGGACACGGTTTCGGTTTAAACAATAAAACAACCAAAGATAAATGGATGGACAGTGTTAAAAACTGGATGGATTCAATGGGTTGGTTATAATTTCTTTCCATGTGATTAAGTAAATGAGTGATTTTTAAAATAAAACAAGCCCTCTCAAGTGTTTAAAATGCTTGGGGGGTATCAATCCAACTATTTCTAATTTTGAATCTCTTTTTATTTTAATCTTCTTTAAACTTTCTAATCCACTAAATAAGAAACTAAATGCTTCAAATCATTAACAAAAGCAATCAACCGAAAACGGCTATTATCTCCAATGGAAATTCATATTCCTACGACGAATTACGGGCAGCTTCTCGACAATTTTCTAACCTTTTATTAGGAGAAAATACGGATTTAGCCGAAATGCGAGTGGCTTTTATGGTCACGGCAGGTTTTGATTATGTAAAAACGCAATGGGCAATTTGGCAAGCGGGCGGCGTGGCGGTTCCCCTTTGTACTACGCATCCCTTATCGTCATTGCAGTACGTTATTGAGGATACGCAAGCAGAAGTCATCGTTGTTTCGCCTGAATTTGAGTCAGTTTTAAAAGATTTAGCCTCAGAAAAAGTGATAAGATTTATCGTATTAAATGATACTAAAAATCAAATAATCAAAGACTTACCAAAGCTTACGCCCGAACGAAAAGCCATGATTCTTTATACCAGTGGCACAACGAATTTGCCTAAAGGTGTTGTGACGACTCATGCCAATATTGAAGCTCAGGTAAGCACGCTCGTGAAGGCTTGGGAATATACTGAAAATGACCACATCCTTTGTATTTTGCCTTTGCACCACGTTCATGGCATTATTAACGTGATTTCGTGTACACTTTGGGCGGGCGGAACGGTAGAATTTTTACCAAATTTTTCAGCCGACGGGGTTTTTAATTGGATGAAAAAAATGGCGGAATCTGGCATGAATGGCGTTTTTATGGCGGTTCCTACGATTTATTTCAAACTCATTGCTTATTTTGAAACGCTCAATGAATCAACGCAAAAAGCTTTAACGGAAAACATGAGAACCTTCCGATTAATGGTTTCTGGTTCGGCAGCTTTACCCGTTTCGGTGATGGAAAAATGGGAAATTATCAGTGGACATCGCCTTTTGGAACGTTACGGAATGACAGAAATTGGCATGGCAATTAGCAATCCTTATCACGGAGAAAGGCGAGCGGGACACATCGGTCAGGCTTTGCCAAATGTGGATATTAGATTGGTGGATGAGCAAAATCAAGAAGTAACGATTGGAGAAGCAGGCGAAATTCAGGTGAAAGGAGATAATGTTTTTCAAGAATATTGGCTAAAATTAGACGCAACAAAAAACACTTTTACAAAAGATGGTTGGTTCAAAACGGGTGATGTGGCGGTTTTAAATGATGGTTATTATAAAATTTTAGGCAGAAGTTCCATCGACATTATTAAGTCGGGAGGATATAAAATTTCAGCCCTTGAAATTGAAGAAGTTCTGAGAACTCACCCCAACATTAATGATTGTAGCGTGGTTGGAGTTGACGATGAAGAATGGGGAGAATTAGTAGTGGCAGTCCTTATTTCAGACGATATAAATTTGGATACAAATGCGTTAAACAAGTGGATTCGAGAAAAAATGCCGTCTTATAAAGTACCAAGAAAATATAAATTAGTGGACGAATTACCACGAAATGCGATGGGAAAGGTTACCAAAAACGATTTAAAGAAATTATTTTAAAAATCATCCTCAATTAAAACAAATATGCTAATCAAAGGAGTTGCCCTCTTGGCGGGCTGTTATATTTTAGGTCAATTATTGGGAGAAACTTTAGGCAAATTACTTCATGTAGATGCCAATGTTGGAGGCGTTGGTTTTGCGATGATTCTATTAATTTTCTCGCAAAATTGGTTAGAAAAACAAGGGAAATTCAACGCTGAAATGGAAAGTGGCATTACGTATTGGAGCAAAATGTACATTCCCGTTATCGTGGCAATGTCGGCGGTTCAGAATGTACGAGTAGCTTTATCAAGTGGGGTAATCGCTTTATTGGCGGGTATTATTCCCGTAGTCATTTGCATTTCTTTATTACCACTTTTTTCAAAATTTGCCAAAAATAACCTTCAATAATGGAATACATAACCACTTTACTCTCAAAAAACGGATTAATATTTGCGTTCCTCATTACAGGAATCATCATATTTAGTGCCGATTTTCTATCGAAAAAATTAACCAATCATAAAATCCCTGGGTCAGCCATTGCGATATTTTTGGGCTTAGTGGTTGCTTATATTGGAGGAATCATCACGGGCGGAAATAAAGGAATTGCTGATATTCAAGAATTTTCGGGCTTTGGTGTCATGGGTGGCGCTATGTTTCGGGATTTTGCGATTGTCTCAACCGCTATGGGCGTTAGTTTTAGTGTCGTAAAAAGAACTGGATTGGCGGGAATTATTTCGCTTTTTATTGGGGTCGTTTTAACTTTTTTAAGCGGGTCAATCATTGCTATCAGCTTAGGATACACTGATGCTAAAAGTATCACTACGATTGGAGCGGGTGCCTGTACTTTTGTGGTAGGACCCGTTACGGGGGCAGCCGTTGGAGCATCGTCGGACGTAATTGCCATTAGTATCGCTACTGGTTTGGTAAAATCCATTTTGGTGACGATTGGTACGCCATTAATTGCCCGTTCAATCCAATTAAATAATCCATCTACTGCGATGATTTACGGCGGATTAATGGGAACAACCAGTGGCGTAGCAGCAGGTTTAGCGGCCACTGACCCAAAACTTATACCCTACGGAGCCATGACGGCCACTTTTTATACGGGACTGGGCTGTTTATTATGCCCTTCACTTTTGTATATGTTGATAAGTGTGTTTTTTGCTTAGCGACTAACTTCCCGAGAGTAAAAAAAACTTTCGGGAAGTTATTATCAGTCAAATATGGAGCGTTAATTTTATAATTCTCTCTACTTAAACCGCACATCAATATTATCGGCTTCAGCAATTTTGTAGAAGCCTTTTATTTTGAAGAGGGTTTTCCAGAAATATTTCAGATAAACCCCTGTTTTTAAGGCTAATATTTGTTGACTTCTCAATTGAAAAAATGGGTTTCTGAGTTTAAAAATATTTACCGTAATTTTCCATACGTAAAAGAAAATGGCTAAGGTTACGTAGTGAAAAATTAAGAATAAATAAGGTAAAACGCCGTATTCTTTCCGAATCCAAAGGAGATTGGACACTTGCATTTGCGTACCAAATTTGTTAATTGGCGTAATATTGGTTCTTCTAAAAGGAGAAGGTTTTTCCAAATGAATGAAACGAATATCATCAAAATAACACAATTTACCCGCTTTTCTGAGTCTGCTTGCCCATTCAAAATCTTCGGCGTACATAAAAAAGTCTTCGTCCATCGCTCCTACTTGATTGATGGTTTCACGGCTCATCATCATAAAAGCACCACAAGGTAATTCGGCTTGATGTGGGTCATCGAAATGAGGTTCTGGGAAAATTTTATCCATATATTTATTAAAACGACTTGGAACAACGTACAAAAACTTTCTAAACTCATTCCGATTTCTAAAATACGGCATCGGACTCAAATCGGAAAATAATTGCAAGCCTGCAATGACCGCAATCTCTTTATTTTCACGTAAACGATTGAAGGTTAAGGTAATGGTATTTTCAAAAAGTAAGGTATCGGCATTGAGTAATAATAAATAATCTCCTTTCGCCGCTTTGAAACCCGCATTATTTCCCCGACTAAAACCTGCATTATAACCCGTTTCTACCCACACAATATCGGGATGTTTAGCTTTAATAATTTGTTCCGAATTATCTTCCGAAAAATTATCTACCACCACCACTTCGTAGGTAATTCCCGAAGTAAATTTCTTGATTGAGGTAATGCAATTAACCGTTAATTCGGCAGATTTATAATTGACAATGATGATGGAAACGTTCATTAAAAATTCGATGTTTGTTATTCGATACTTGTGAAAGTAAAATTACTTAATTCTTAACGAAACAAAACAAAAAAGCATAACCCCAATGGGATTATGCTTTCCGCACTCTATTCCTTACTTTGTTTTTTATTGTCTTTATGTTTCGATTCTACTGAATGGAGAAACTTTTTTATTTTGTCTTTGTGAATGAGTATGGCAAACAAACGTCTGGTTTACACTCGCAAACTCTTACTTTCAATACCACCGTTTTATCCGTGAAACAATCTTTATTATTGAAAACTCTGACGGTATAACTCTTATCCGTCGTTGGATTTACTAAGCCGTTGGCTATTACTCCATTGGTTGGAATTACCGTAGCATTCGAAAAAGTTTTGGTTCCTGTATAAGTTGTTCCTTCCGAATAATCATATTTATTAGCCACATCAAAACCTGATAAAATTAATTTTGCATCTGGATTTGCTGCGCCTATCGTACACGTTGCTTGAGTGGTATTGGCATCGAAAGTTGGTATTGCTTTGGTTTTAACTGATACCGTATCTGTACATCCACCTAAATTTTTCAAGATAAATTTGTATTCACCAACCGTTGTTAAACCAGTTACTTCTCCCGTGGTTGCGTTAATTAAGGTTCCTGCGGGATTGGTTGAAATGCTTGACCATGTCATATCGGTTGGCGCATTCGCTAATTTTACGGTTTTAATATCCGCACAAATTTCAACGTCAAGTCCAGCATTTGGCTTGGCAATTCGTTCTACTTTTACGGAGTCAGTACATTCACCTTGAGTTAAAACGAAAATGTAAATTCCGTTTGTTTCCATTTTAGTAATTGTACCCGTTGCGTCAATTGTTACCGTTCCGAAACCTAAACTATTTGTAGCAACCGACCATACTTGATTAGTACCTGCCGCTTGCAATTTAGCGGTTTTCGAGGGTTCACAAATTCCTCCGCCTGTTTTAACTGTTTGGTGACCGCCTGCCATTGGTGCTGGCTTTCTGATAATTGCCACCGTATCCGCACAGTATGCTGTTCCTGCTTGTTCCAAAATGAATAAGTAATTTCCATCTTGACTTACTCCAGTAACATTTCCATTCGCATCAATCGTTGGCGTTGGTAAAGTTGAACCATTGGCAAAATATCGCCAAGTTTGTCCCGTATTTAATTTCAATAATTTAGCCGTTGAGGTTGGCGAACAAATCACCACATCGTCCCCAGCATCCAATTTTGAATTTCTAAAAATATTTACTACATCCTTGCATCCACCCACATTTGTGATGATAAAAACATACGTTCCATCAACGGTCATACCGCTTACTTTTCCATTGATATCCACGGTTGCTACGACTGGATTTGTTGGGTCGGCCGACCATGTTGCTCCTGTAATTACAGTTAGTTGTGCCGTTGAAACAGGTGAACAAATTGACATATCATTTCCGCCATTCAATTGTGAATTAACAACTACTACTATTGTTGCTGTTGCATTACATAAATTTGCATTCGTTACAACTACGGTATAAACACCATCATTAATTACTTTTGCATTCGGGATTGAGGGATTTTGCGTTGAATTTATAAAGTTATTTGGTCCTGTCCAAGCAAATTTTGTTCCACTGGTAGTTACCCCTAAATTTATGGTATTCCCAAAACATACGGGTGAGTTTGAACTTGCCGTAGCAGCGGGGGCAGTATAAATTGCCGTTGATGCCGTTGCTAAAGCAGTACATCCATTTGCGTTGGTTACTTTCACCGTAAATTCATAACTCCCAGCGGTTGGTAAAGTAATTACAGGATTTTGAATGGTTGAAGTAAATGTTGGCGTTCCCGACCATTCGTAACTTTTAGCACCAGCTGGTGTGGAAGTTAAAGAAATACTTCCTCCCGTACAACCAGGAGCAGAAGCAGTGGCGGTTACACCTGTGAGGCTCGGATTAATCACTACTAATGTCGTGCCAGTACCTTTACAACCGTCTGCATTTTCTACTGCTACTGTCCAAACGCCACCGTCTGCATTTGTCGAGACATTCGTAAATGGATTCTGTAAAGTTGAACTGAATCCACTTGGGCTTGTCCACAAATAAGTTGCTCCCGTTCCACCAGTAATTCCTAATTCTAATCTTGACCCTAAACACACAGGGCTATTGCTGGTTGGGGTTACGGTTAAGGCTGTTCCTACGGTTACTGCTACAGTTGCAGTTGAGATACAAGTATTTCCGTCCGTAACAGTTACCGTATAAGTTCCTTTATTAGCATCCGTTGCATTGGCAATTGTTGGCGTTTGCAAAGTTGAAGTAAAGGGCGCTGGTCCTGTCCAAGCATATTGTAAACCTGCCGGCAAAACCGATATTGTTCCACTTCCACCCAAACAAATGGCAGCACCCGTAGCAGTCAAAACTGTTTTTGGATAAACTGTTACACTTGTGGTTGCAATGGCAGTACAGCCGTTTGAATTACCAGTTACGGTATATATTCCTTGTTGAGTTACCGATAAATTTGCCATGGTTGTGGTAAATGCGCCACTTGGACCTGTCCATGAATATGAAGTTGCACCAGAAGCAGTTAATGTACCAGTTATCCCCGCACAAAAAGCTAAAGTATTTACGGTTATCGTTGGAATTGGATTTACCACTACATTTGCCGTTAATGCCGAAGTACAAAGATTTGAATTCGTAATTAAAACCGTATAAACTCCTGAATTAGTGGTCGTTAAACTTGGCAAAGTAACTTCTTGCGTAGTTGCGCTAAAAGCAGTTATTGCGTTTGAAGACCAAGCATAGGTAGCTAATGGATCAGAACTGGTTGCTTTCATAGTTAATGATTGACCCACACAAAGACTTGGAACCGCAATTGTTCCAACCGTTGAACCTGGGCAATCTCCGATAATACCCGCATCAATTGCTAAATTACTTTCTCCCGCTGCAAGTGTGATTGATGCAGATTTTCCCGTTGTCAAATCTGCATCACTATCTTTATCCGTAGTAGTGGAGGCAGTATTTTTTGGAGAAAAACTATTTCCTGTTCCGATAGAAGTCTTAACAAATTCAACCGTATAAGTTCCAGCGACTAAATTATCGAATAGATATTTTCCGTCCGCCCCCGTTGTGGCAGTTGCGATAGGTGTAGTATTTGTTCCTGCATATAATTTTACAATAACACCACTTACGCCAACCGTTTCCGTTGGGTCTTGAATTCCGTTTTTATTGGTATCTTTCCAAACGAAATCTCCCAATTGAGCGGGTTGAAATAAGCCAAAATCAATGGTTAAATTTGAGTTTTTGTCTTCCTTTGTACCATTTGTAACATCACCATCATTGATGGGCTCAGTTAAATTATCTAATTCAACCGTTTTACTTCGAATCAGTTGCCCCGTTGTTGATGTTCCATCATCATCATCATTCAAATCAGCATTGGGGTCGCCCGCAAAAGGTTCAAAAGGACCCGTTGCCGAACCATTCGTTCCTGTACTTGATTTGTAGCCTACTGGTGCATCAATTTCAACGATATAAAATCCGGGGATTAAGTTTGAAAACAAATATTTTCCATCTACTCCAGTTGTTGTGGATGCTATTGAAGTTAATGGGTCAGTCGCATCGTATAATTTTACGGGAACATTACTTACGCCCACTTCTCCATTATTATTTAAACCATCATTATTGGTATCATTCCAAACTAAATTACCCAATTTTTGACATTTCGTAATCGTTGTCATAATCGTTGCGACGGCAAAACAGCCATTCGTAAGTGTAACTTTCAAACTATAAACACCAGCTTGTTTTAAATCAGGTTTTGTCAAAATTGTGATGTTCATGGTTGTGGCAGTAAAACCATCTGGCCCCGACCATAAATAAGAACCTACAATTTCATTTGGTTTTCTATCAACTGTTGCATCTCTTAAAGTAAGATTTTCACCCACACATTGATTTAAGAAACCAGCTAATTGAGTAACCGTAATTTGCGAAAAAGCAACTTTAGCAGTAGCCGTTGCAGAACATCCAGTTGAAGCAGTTGCGGTGACCGTATATGCACCCGCATTATCCAAAGAAACATTGGCAATTGATGGATTTTGTTGATTTGAAGTAAAACCTAATGGCCCAGACCATAAGAATATTAATCCTGTATCGGTGGTGTTGGCAGTTAATTGTAAATTTCCTCCAGTACATACACTCACATCAGTTGACGTAAGATTTACGCCAGCAATTTTTGTGACTTTTACCGTATCAGTACAACCATTCGCAGAAGTTAACACAAATTGGTAAACCCCTGGATTTATCATACCTGATACATCGCCGAACTTAGGAACAACCGTTGCGGGTGAAGGATTTGCGGGTGATGTTACGACTGACCAATTATCATTTATATCAATATCAATTAAAGATGCCGTTGTGAGACAGGTACTAATATCTAAACCTGCATTTGACCTCGCTTTTCTGGTAATTTGAACTTCATCAAAACAATCTCCTTGCGTTAATCGGAAAGTATAAACACCGTCTGTGGTTAATGCAGTTACTACTCCATTGGCAGCAACCAAGGGAGTAGTTCCGTTTGGTTTTGTAATTACCGACCAAGTTTGCCCAGCAACTGCAGCATTTATAGTAGCTGTTGTAGCAGGAGAACAAATAATTTGACTTGCTCCTGCTACAACCACTGGATTTATCGTAATAGCAACCGTTTCAGAACAACCAGTCGCATTATTGGTTAAAACAAATTCGTACTTTCCCGAGGCAATCAAACCAGTAACCACGCCAGTAGTAGCATTTATAATTGCTGCAGGGTTTGCAGGTGAGGTCAAAACCGTCCAAGTTTCTGCTTCTATTCCTGTTTTTGCATCTGGTAAATCAAACGTTGGACTGCCATCGCAAATAATTACATCTTGTCCATTTGGTTTTGCTGTTGGGGTCAAACATTTAAACCCTACATCCAATGTATGGTCATTTTCTCCTGCATTTCCAGTACTGAAAGCAATTGAAGCATAAGTATTCGTTCCCGAAACTGTTGCATCAGAATCAATTTCATTATTTGTTCCTGCATTTGCCGTTGTCGGCATTGACCCTGCTAATTTCGTTTGCTTTGAAGCTCCATTGACATTTGGCACACGAACTTCGTAACCGGTACTATTTGGCACTAAACCTGTGAAATAATATTCACCAGTTGTGGCATTTGTCGTAGTTGAAGAAACCAATGAACCAGCCTTCCATAATTCAACGGTAACACCCGTCAACGCTGGTTCACCAGCATCCTGAATTCCATCTTTATCGGTATCATTCCAAAGTCTATTGCCAACCTCAATGGGTTGTGAGGCACATAATAATTCTAAATCGCCCAATCCATTTGCTTTTCCGAAGGTCGTTGAACCTCCACCTGCATCCGTACCAAAAATTTGGTATCCCCTCGGAGCTGCCCCTGTTGTATTATTAAACCAACGTGTACCCGCTGCTCGAAATGCACTTGCAGGGTCAAAAACGGTTTCCACTACTTCATTTTTTCCCGGTAATAAAGCGATACCTCCTAAAGAAATTTCTTGGTGTCCACCTCCACCAGTATTAGAACCATCTGGAAAATTTTTATTGGCATTTTTAGTGTACATATCTTGCCAGTAGAATTCTCCACCACCGGGGCCTTGTGCAGGTGTTTGGTTTGTTCCTCCCGAAACTACCCCACTAACCGTTGCATTGCTTTCTAAAGTATAAGTTCCGTTGGCATTTAACCCCATTCTCAACAAATCACCCGCAGAAGTTCCTTCGTAAGTTTTTGTATCTAAAGGATCAGGACTATAATTTGAATTCCCTAATTGATGTCCAGCTCTATCCATAAAACCCAAAATCATTGAACCATCTACATCAAATTCGATATCCGAAAGGATTGGCTGAGGACAAATGGTTTGACTATAAGTTGCCGCCCCTGGAGCAGGATTTGTAATATCACTCCATTGAGCAATCCAAGGTTTCCAAGCGGCTGAAGTTTTTAGGGTTGTACTACTGATACTTGTATATCCTCGACTATAATTTAACGGGAAATTAGTTACTTCCGTAAAATTATTTGGATTTGTATCGCCAATATTAAATGAATAAATGTATGCTTTTAAATTAGCGGCAGTACCCCCTGCATTTTCTGCCGTACAAACTCCTCCAACATAAACTTTCCCACGCCAAACTTTAATTGCCCAAGGTCTAAACACACCGTTTGTACAGCCTGGGTCGGGTAAAGTATGCGCAATTTTAGTGGTAGGTTTTATTGCAGGAGAACCAATGGGAAGTTCATATAATTTTCTATCAAAAACATTGATAACCCAAAGCGTTTTCTCATCATCCGAAATATCTATATCACCCAGAGACATCTTTCCCACTGAACCAAATACCGAAGCATCATGATTGGGTTGCGACTTTATGGTACTTAAAGAATCCGCCGCCGACGATGGATTTCTGGTATCTGTACCCACAGCAATTCCTAAATCTGAAAATAAATCAACAAACTTTGTGGTTACATGGGATGCCGTTGAAACATCAATTTTATAGATCGCTCCTGGCCCACCAGTCCCAAAACCTGAATGTCTTTTTAAGAATGCACTCGCAAAAATAAATTTTGAACTTCTCTGATAGGCCATTCCCCACGTTGCTCCCACTTCAGAACCTTTAGAAAGATAGGCATTTTCAGACGTTACGGTACCATCGCCCGTAGGCGTATAAGGTACTGTTACAATAAAAGGGTCGTTGGCTGAATTACTAATCTTGGTTCCGCTATTCAACGGTGTTCCATTTTCATAACATGGCGTGACTAAAAGCGGATTTGCAATTCCACAATAATCAGCAGGATAATTGACCCCCAAATTAGCGGTAGCTCCTCCATTCACGAATTGAGTGGAAGTGCCACTACCAGAACCTTTTGGACCTGAAAAATAAGCAGTTGGAAAATTTGAGAATTCAACTCGAAATTGGTTTGTTGACCCTACCGTAACCGTGTAAGAACCATCAACAGTAGTTTGAATATTCGCACCTACTTGAGTTCCATCCGATTTAAAAACTTTAATAGTCACCCCAGCAACGCCAGGTTCGATTGGATTGGTAGCAGATTGTAATCCGTCCGCATTAAAATCACGAAAAACCTTACCTGTAATATTTTGAGCGTAGGTATATGTGAATGATGAACCAACAAAAAGTAGCGAAAAGCAAGGAATGATAGCCTGTACTATCCGAAGACGTAAGGATTTTTTCATTGATAAAGGGATTTTTATGAACCGAAATAACTGTAAACAAAAAACTTTGAAATCATTTAAAAATAATTGAATCAATTTTGATTATGTAAGAAAATACGAGCGTGTTTTTTGAATGTAAAATTTAAAGGGTTAATTATAGCTAAAACTTCAAAAAACTTTGCATCGGGCGGAAAGAAAGGGAATGAATTTGTTTGGCATATCATCGAAACAGTCTTACAAAAATTTAATTGCAAAAGCTATGCCAAAAATTTAATATGGGTGAAAAATTGTGTTGAATGATATAATTTTCATTTAAAAAAAATAATGCTTAAAGATTCTCCAAGTGATTTAAAAATATTAAAAAAAAAGACATTAATCCAAAATGAACTGAGGTCTTGAAAAATTTTAACTTTTCTTATTTTGAAACCTTTTTGATAATAAATAGAAACAGATATTTGCTTTACAATCAATTGGCACTGGAATGAATCCTACATCATCATTATATTTGCTGTTACGTGAAAAATGCGGACACATTTGGTTCTTCGTCGATTTTGGGGCAACTAATTCCTAATCTGACGCTGGCAGCTGAACCGAAGTCTTCTTGCAAGAACCAGCAGGTTCTTCCTAAATTCCCACGGGAAAATTAGAAAATTCTTTTCTTAAAGCACTATTTACCCCCGCAATGGTGCACGAACCATCAATAGCGATATTTGAACCAATATTCTAACTTTTTTTTGCAAAACGATGTTCATTAAAATAAAAAAAAGTTATTCAAAAAAAATGCCCCAAATATTTTAACACAAAAAAGCCCAACGTTATTAACGTCGAGCTTTCCGAATTATAATCCTTACTTTGTTTTTTCTAATAAATATTGAATTATGTTTACGCATTCACTACACAAATCCCACAACATAATATCAACTAATCTTCATCAACTAATCTTCTTTTAATTCAATATAACAATTCTTTTCTACTGAATTGGGAGTGCAATATAGCAAATTTGTTTGAAAAAAAAACAAATATTTGAAATATTTGTTTTGAATATAACCATTGATTTAAGGAGTAATTATCCACAATAGCTAAACTTATCTTTTAATTGATTGATATTGATCTACATCAGTCCCGACTTCAATAATAAATCAGGTCTTCTTACCCTGGTTCTTTCCAGTGATTGTTCAAAACGCCAATCATTTATTTTGGCTTCGTGACCCGATAATAATATTTCTGGAATGCCCACTCCTTCAAATTCAGCAGGACGGGTGTAAACAGGTGGTGCTAACAAATTGTCTTGAAAAGAATCTGTCAAGGCAGAAGTTTCATCATTCAAAACCCCTGGAATTAACCGAATAATGGCATCGGCACACACAGCCGCCGCCAATTCTCCCCCTGAAAGTACATAATCACCAATTGAAATTTCCTTGGTAATGAATAAATCTCTAACTCTTTGGTCAACTCCTTTGTAATGTCCGCAGAGAAAAATTAAATTTCCTCCCAGCGACAAATTATTGGCCATTTGCTGATTAAAAGTCTCCCCATCCGGGGTCATATAAATCACTTCATCATATGCTCGTTCGCTTTGCAAATGACGAATACATCGGGCAATTGGCTCGGCAAGCATCACCATTCCTGCCCCACCGCCAAAAGCATAATCATCCACTTGACGACTTTTTGTGGTGGTATAATCCCGCAAATCATGCAGAACTACCTCGGCATGACCAGCCTCTTGTCCACGTTTCAAAATGGAATGTCCAAAGAAACTTTCCATTAATTTTGGTACTACCGAAATGATGTCTATCCTCATTTTATTAATCTTCCATATAAACCTCCAACAAACCATCGGGAAGATTTACATTCAATATTTTAGCTTCTTTATCCGCATTTAAAACAATTTCTGAAATAACAGGAATTAAAACTTCTTTGCCTTTGTATTCCATCACCATTAAATCTTGGGCTTGCATAGAGTGGACTGTTAAAACTTTTCCTAACTCCCCTAAATTTTTATCAACCACTTGATAATCAATAATTTCGTGGTAATAAAATTGGTCTTTTTCTAATTCTGGCAATTCTTCTAAAGGCAAAAATGCTTGAAGATTTATCATGGCTTCGGCCTTCTCAAAAGTATCAACTTCTTCAAATTTTACGATAGCACGATTGCCAGATAAACGGTATGTTTCAATAAAATATGGAATCAATTCGCCCCGTTCTTCCAGAAAAACGCTTTCTAAATCTTCATAATCTTCAGGAAAATCAACGTCAAGCCAAAGCACAACTTCACCTTTCAGACCGTGTGTCTTTGTAATTTTTCCTAACTCAAAACAAGTTTCTTTTGTCATTATCTGATATATATTTGCCACCAAAATACCAAGTCCCTCAGAATATTAATACTAAAATAGTTCGAATTAATCTTGGGGTCTTAGTGCCTTTGTGGCGAAGGTTCAAAAAAAAATGATACAAAACAACATTTCAGCGTTTTGTATCATTCCTTAAATTATTTCTTGAAAAACTACTCTGCAACTGGTGCTTCTGGAGTAACCTCTGCCACTGGTGCTGATTCTTCAACAGCAGTTTCAACTTCTGCAACTGGAGCTTCTTCAACAACTTCTTCTACTTCAGCAACTGGTTCTTCAACTACATTTCTTTTCGCAATTGCTGCTGCACGAGCGGTGTTAATTTCAACTTCTCTTGCCATACGAGCTGCTTTATCAGCATCTTTTGTAGCAGTTAAGCCATCTGATTTACCTGTGATTTTGGCATCTTTCGATGTTTTCCAATCAGCAAATTTGTTATCTGCAATTTCTTGAGATATTGCTCCTTTATTAACACCTACTTGTAGATGTTTTTTCAACAATACTCCTTTGTACGAAAGTATTGCACGAGTTGTATCTGTTGGTTGAGCACCGTTCAGAATCCATTTTAAAGCCGTTGCTTCATTCAAATTGATTGATGCAGGATTTGTATTTGGATTGTAAGTACCGATTTTTTCGATGAATTTACCATCACGTGGAGCTCTTGCGTCAGCAACGACGATATCATACATTGCTAATTTTTTACGTCCACGACGTGCTAATCTAATTTTAACAGCCATCTGTTATTTACGTTTTAATGAAGGAACCCGTCCTTCGGTTATGGTATTTGTAAATTGGAGTGCAAAGATAGTGAATTATAAGGAGTTGGCAAGACGTTATTTCAAATAATTTAAAAAACTAATGCGGATTAGCCAATTACTCGTTTTTCATTCATTAACTTTACGATGAAAATAGGTCGTCTTATCGCCTTCGTTTATTCGGGGGAGGAAAGTCCGCACAACGTAGAGTATCATGCTTCCTAACGGGAAGGTACGGGTTTGGTGACGAATTCGTAACAGCAAGTGCAACAGAAAATTACCGCCCGAAAGGGTAAGGGTGAAAAGGTAGAGTAAGAGCCTACCGCCTCGATGGTGACAGCGAGGGCGTATGTAAACCTCATGAGTTGAAAGACCAAATAGGCTGACGAGACAATTAATAATGAAAAGTTAAAAATTAATAGTGAAAACTGTTAACTATTAATTGATAATTATTAATTGAAAAGGGGCTGCTCGTCTGATGTCAGTGGGTAGGTTGATAGAGCGTATCGGTGACGGTACGTCGAGATAAATGATAAGACAGTTGTTGGTTATTAGTTATTGGTTAGTCGTTATTAGTCGATTTGGGGAATTAAATTTTCCAATAGCTAATTCCTCATAACCAATAACTAATAATTAAATGACTGACAGAATGCGGCTTATAGACTTATTTTTACCAAAACGGCTTTGGGGATTTCCTTAGAGCCGTTTTGGTTTTTTATTTAGAATTTATCAAAGTCCATCAATTTTTATATCCAATTTTCCTTTCGCATTAATCACACAAATAATGGAATTAGGCGTTAAATAAACTTTGTCTGGCGTTAAGTCAAGCACATTTCCATTGAGGGTAACGCCTTTTGAAACTTGTTTATTCAAATTGGCTTGCATTTGTTTTTTCATGTCATCAATTTGTCCACCAATATTGAAAGTCAGAGATTCTTTCATATTCTTAGCAAAAACGCCTTGAAATAACCAATTGGCAGCACCGATTAAAAAGTTCTTGGTTTTAAGGTCATAATCAAAATTATCCAAGTAAACCGTTTTCTTGATTGGGTCATAAGCGGGCGTACCTTTGAAATAAATTTTACCGTTAATATTCCCTTTCAAGCCAGATTTGATCACCATTTTCTCGTCATCTCCATAAATATCTATGTCCGTTACTTGCACATTATATTTTCCATCTTTGAAAGAAAAATTTTGTCCAATCAAGGTATCACCGGTCAATTTTGCGGCTTCACTCAAGGGAATTTCAGCCATAATTCCTACTTGAAAATCATCTGGAATGGAAGAAACTATCTTTAAATCGGGTACCGTAATGACGGGTAAATAAGTAGGTTTTGCTCCCGTAACCGTCTCGGTAATCGCTTTAATGCCAATCGTTGCTTTTACTTTGTTATTCACCGAAGTCAGCGGCGTCATTTGCAATTCTGTGGGTGTAATTTTCAACCAAGTACGATATTTTTCAGAAAGCAAATACGGTTGCATGGCAGTATTCCAAGCCTGAATGATGTATTTTTTGATTTCAACATTCTTACGAACCGCATCGTCTAAAGATTTCAAAATCGCATCTTGCTTTGAGTTAAGCGCTCTTTCTACTAATCCAGCGACCGAAATATCAAAACCTGCCAATCGAACCGTTGGTTTTTTTATCCAATCATACCCAATCGGAAAACTTTGAACGTGTGCTTCCCAGTTTGGCGCAATGGAAAATTTCGAACCAAATTTTACATTAAATTCAAAATTCAATTCTTGCGGAGGAATACTCATTCCCATCACTTTATAGCCCACTTTCGCCCAAACTCTCAAAGGAACATTAAACGTAAAAGCTTCATTCTGCGTAGTTACGACAATATTATCACGTTTGTAAACTTTACACATGAAGTTGTCGTAATTATTATCATCCATGCTATTATCCTCAAAAACTAAATCTTTGATATTCGCATTGATTTGACGTTCAACGTCAGCCATCGAAATTTCAAAGGGAATTCCAATGGTCGAAATATTTTTTTCCACTTGTTTTCCTTTATAAAGGTACGATTCCTTTGGGCCTTCTGGATTTGATTGGGTTACGGTGGTTGCTGTTCCTCCACTTGATGATGTACTTGAACTGGCACAGCTTTGGAGGATTAGGGCTGTTATTGTTAATATTATGGTCTGTTTCATTTTATTATTTAATTTTTACTTTAGTAGCGCCATACCCAAACTTCTCTTTCTGAGCATCTTCAAAATATTGCACATTTTTATTACCCGACAAACGCTTGTGAATGGCATCACGCAAAACACCATTTCCTACGCCGTGAATGAAGATAATTTCGTCCATTCCATTGGCAATGGCGGCTTCAAATTGTCTTTCAAACGTTCCCATTTGTAAGGTTAGCATTTCTGTATTTGACATCGCCCAAGCATCTTTTGTCAGGACTTCAATATGCAAATCAATGGTTAATGAAGGCTTTGATGGCAAAATCATTGGTTCGGGCGCCTGCTTTTCAAACATTTGCTCAATAATTTTTGCGGGGTCAAGTTTCAAGTTTACAGGTGTAACCGAATCCTCCGCATCCATCTGAAACAGATGAGCATCAACATTCAATAAAGGTGCTTTTGATTGATTTTTGAAGAAGGTATTTACCCTAAATCTCAATCGTTTAATCAAAGGTTCTGGCAGTTTCATGAATGCCAATCGGAAGAAAAATGCTTGAAAAACAAACGTTCCCCATTCGTCAAAATCCTTAATCAAAAGGCTTTGGACTTTAATGGAAGTTTTTGGTTTCAATACGCCCGAAGCCAAGCCTTTATGATGCGGGTCTGAACCCGACGAGAGCATAAACGGCAAATCCCAATCCGTATTGTTGATAAGATGTTGTGAAAGTTCACGATCATTGACTGGTATAAAAGCCATATAAACCCCACGATTCGAGAGAATCTCGTTGACAGGTTGTCTTCTGTCCGTCGCTTGTGGTTCAATGCGTGAAGCCGGTGTTGGATTAAATATTTTTTGCTCCAAAGCATTGATTATCACCACTTCATTCGCTTTTACGGGTATCGTAAAACCGTCCTCAATCTCTATTTCAATGATATTGTTGCCTAATAATTTGGTAACGATTCCCTCTTCTTTTCCTCGCATGAGGCGTACTCTGTCTCCTATGTTCATGTTTTTTGTCTGTTAAAATCAATACCCTCCCAAATACTTCCGCATTACCCATTCCACCGTCAAAAGACTCAATATCAAAAAGAAAATCCAGCGTAGATTTATGATTTCTTTTAAGTCTTCTGTAGCATCAATTTTCTCTGGTACTTTGTGGTTTAAAATGGTTTGTTTAATATTCTCAAATTGATTATTCTTAAAAAACTTCCCGCCTGTTTTAGCAGAAAGTTGTCGCAAAACATCAAAATCTGCCGTGAGATTTAAATTTTCTAATTGAATATCTCTAATCACAAATTCACCCGTTGATAATTCTGATTTGCCCAAAACTGTGGTACCTGCACGGTAGCGATACACTCCCGCAGGCAATGAACTGATTTCAAATTTTGAATTATCGGGTGTGGTTGCGTAACCAAAATTACGAGCTACGCCTTTCTCATCTTTTACTTCTAATTTGATGGGTAAATTATACAATTTCTCATAAATCGCATTGTAAATCTCCGTTTCAAAAATCACTTTTTCACCCAACAAAAATTCTGTATTAATTGGATAAACTCTTAGTTTTCTTTTATCATCTTTGGCTGAAATAAATTGTAAAACCTTCAAGACTAAATCATCCACAACTTCCTGTTTTTCAGTGAGTTGATATTCTTCCAAACGCCAAGACCAAAGTCCTTCTCCTGTAAAAATAGCTGATTTTTTTGCTCCTGTATTCACCACAAAAAGTGGCTTTTGGGTTTGCACAGAACCTACTTTTTGATACAATAAAACTTCTGAATTTGGCAATAATTTAAACTCGCCAAACGGTACTGAAATTTGGGGGAATTTATTGATTAATTGCATTTTCTCCGCATCAAAATTCAAAGATTTGAATGTTTGATTGTACGTCCCCGTCACCTTATCACTTTGCCCCGCTTGCGAGTTTATTTGCATCACTTGATTAAGCTGATTCAAATAAGTGGTCCCAGATTGATTTCCTAAGACAAACATCGTGGGCGTGCCTTTGTCGATAATGGGTTTGAAAATATTGGCGTAAGAATTAAAATAATCGGGTAATTGATGAAGAATCAATAAATCATACGATTTTGACTGAACGTCAGGATTTGGATTTTCCGTCAAGATTTTAATGTCTAATTCATAATTTTCATTCTTTTCAATGATACTTTTAAGGGCTTTAATATCTGGATGAGGCGAAAGTGCGAGTAACAAAATCTTTTCCTTTCCATCAATTACTTCCACATAAATATCTTGGTGATTATTTCGACTCGAAAATTCACCACCCAAAACATCTACCTCAACGACCAAATGTTGTACGCCAATTTGCGTGGCAGTCGTGTTAAAGGAAACCGTTTTTACTTCATCATTTTGCTTGAAAACTAAATTCTGTTTATCAAGTATTTTTTCTCCTTGTTTCAAATACACATTTGCACTTTTTCCAGAAAAACCAAAAGCTGACACATCCGCTTGCACTGGAAATTTATTACCCAAATAAGCAACTTTGTTCGCATAAACGGACTTAACAGCAATGTCTTTTTTGGGAATAGTATCGCCCAAACCAACGGTATGAACGGCAAAATTAAAATTCTCTGAAGCAAGTGAAATTCCTTGATTGGCAATACCGTCAGTAAACAACACTACATCCGTTAAGTTTTCACCTTCGTAGGCATTTTTTACACCCGAAAGCAAACCCGACAAATTGGTCGTTTTCTTGTCAAATTTAATTCCTTCAAGGTTTTGATTCGTTTCGTCATTCAATGATGCGAAGGCAATATTGAATTCTTGTTCGGCTAAATCTTGTTTTAATTTATTGAGATTCACGGTCAAATCCGACAAATTTTTCTGTCCAGAAACATTCATAGATTGTGAATTATCAATTGCCAAAACAACCGTTTTTTTCTGAATGATTTGCGTGACTTGACGTATCAAAAAATTCAAAAGCAGCAGGCACAACAAACTAACCGACAAGAACCGAAAGGCACTCATCAGAAGGTTTTGGGTCTTGCTCCAATTTGCATTTTTTTGATACAAAACAAAAGCATACAATCCACCAGCCAATAAACAAAGAGGGATAAACCAAGGTGAGGTTTGAAAAAGAAAATCGAATTTCATAATTTAGGTAATTAGGGATTAGGAAACTGGGGATTAGGAAAATAAAATCAGCGGATTATTTCCTAATCCCCAATCCATAATTATCTAATCCCCATTAACTAATTCTATTTTATGTGAGCATTCCACCATCCACTTGAAGCACTTGTCCCGTGATGTATTTTGACATATCTGAGGCTAAGAAAACACAAGCATCTGCCACTTCTTCGGGTTGTCCACCTCGTTTTAAAGGAATAGATTTTGTCCATTCTTCGGTTGCAGATGCGTTTAATTCGCCCGTCATTTCGGTTAGTATAAAACCTGGAGCAATGGCATTTGAACGTATATTTCTTGAACCTAATTCTAAAGCTACCGATTTAGTAAAACCGATAATTCCAGCCTTTGAAGCCGCATAATTTGCTTGTCCAGCATTTCCACGAATACCAACAACTGAGGTTAAATTGATGATTGAGCCTGATTTTGCTTTCATCATTGGCTTAATTGCAGCTTTGGTCAAATTGAAAACTGATTTCAAATTTACTTGAATTACAGAGTCCCATTGTTCTTCCGACATACGCATTAACAAACCGTCTTTGGTGATACCCGCATTGTTTATTAATACATCTATTGTGCCAAAATCTGCAATAACCGAGTTCATTAATTCCTCTGCTTGTTTATAATCAGAAGCATCTGAGCGGTAGCCTTTTGCTTTTACGCCCAAAGCTGAAAGTTCAGCTTCGAGTGCCTCCCCTTTTTCTACTGATGAAAGATACGTAAAAGCAACACTTGCTCCTTCCTGAGCCATTTTGAAGGCGATTGCACGCCCGATTCCACGAGAAGCACCCGTTACTAAAACGATTTTATTCTGTAATAATGCCATTGATTAAATTTTATTTCGTTGGTTGGGAAATATTTTGAAAATCAAATTTACGGTAACGTTGGAAGACGGCAAAATTGGGGAGTAGGATTTAGGGATTGGAGATTAGGTCTTAGAACAATTATCTATTCTTATTTAATTGATAGTCAGATACTTGAATAATAATTATTCTATATATTTAAACATAGTTATTTTGCAACGATTTTTTATCTCGTATCTTTGTCCCTCCACTTTTTATATTTTTATCATGAAAAAAAACTTCCTTTTCTTTCTATTTTCCTTACTTTCGCTTGTAAATGTTTCAGCACAGACACCTGACAGTACGCAAATTCCAATTCCTTCAAACACACAAGCGATTGCTAATGTGGATACAACTCAGGGTAATACCGAATTTCAATCTACTGATAATCTCATTATGTTACCGAGCTGGTTTTATAGCATTGGCTTGGATGGGACGGCAAGTTCTGGAAATGTCAACCGTCAATTATTAAACCTACGAACAACTTTAAGTCACGAGAATCCTAAATCTATCTTAGGTTTTTTCACCGCTCCAAAATTCCAGTATGGAACAAATTCTGATGTTTTACAAGAGAGAGAAATATTTCTTGACTTGAATTCAACGCTCTTTTATGCCCAGCATGATGTTTATGGATTAATTTTTGGCGCTTTTGAACAAAGCAATCTCCGTAAAATTGCAACTCGATATAATGTTGGATTGGGTATTGGTTGGAAAATTTTAGGCGGCAAAAAAACACCAAAATCAAAGTTGAAATTAAGTATCACGAACGCCATTGTGCATGAAGTAACTGATTTTGAGATAAAACAAGACCGTTATGTATATCGAAATTCTACAAGAGTTAGAGTAAAATATGACATCATTCCTAATAAAATGCTTTTTCAAAGTGTAATTTTTCTTCAACCCTCCTTAACGGACAATTATTATCGTTGGAATTCCTCTTCTCAATTTTCATATAAAGTCGGAAAAAACATTTCAATTTTAGCTTCATTTGAAAATACTTATGAGAATTTTAACATGGTTGGCATCCAAAATTCACAGACCAATACCACGATTGGGTTGACATATAGTGGCTCAAATTAGGCTCTCATCACAAAAGCACCTATTAAATTAGGTTTTTATGCACCTTTCAATTATTTTTGAAATTGCAAAGTCGTCACTCATTTTAAGCTCCCGCCATCGCTTATTTTTACGCCAAAATTCATCCCGTCAGTGAAATTTTCAGGCAAATTATAATCCTTTTACTATATTCAGATGCCTTTTTTGTCTTGGGACGAAAATGAATAAAGTTTATTAGGGTATTATTCCCTTACGAAAAAAATCCATAAAAATTATGAAACAACTATGTTTAGCAATGGGATTGCTGGCATATTTAGGAAATGCCAATGCCTTTTCATCCGCACAATTAGCTTCTTTAGAAACTAAAAGCGAGCCTGTCAAAATCCTAAAATTTACCCCTGAAGATATTCCTGCTCAAACTGAGGCTATAAAAATCGTTACTGAAATGCCAAAAAATGTTTCTAACGACCCTACTAAAAATGCAAATGCAGTAACTTGTTTCAACAATAAGTCGGGCGTTGGACTTACGCAAAGTAAAGATTTTGATGGCCGAGATATTTTAGCATTTCCTTTAGAAAAACTTCGCAATAATGTTCGCTATGGCTACATAGAGAATTACAAACAAGGTTTTGCAAGAATTAAAAAAGATGGCGTTTGGGGGTTTTTAAACCTGTGTGGCGAGGAAATTATCGCTTGTCAGTTTGAAAAAGCTGAAAATTTCAATGAAGGCAAAGCACTCGTCATGCGTGTAGGGTGGCTTTTTATTGATAATATTGGGATGGAAAGTGAAGAATTACAAAATATTGTCGATGTAAAAGCTTTAACCAAAGGATTGAGCTTAGTCAAATTCAAAAATAACCAAATGGGATTGATAGACAATAATTTTGACAAAACTAACAAACCTGTTTCAGGGCTTTATGATGAAATTATTGTGTTGAATAGCAGCACTTTAGCCGTAAAAATCAATGCCAAATGGGGTGTTTTCAAAATTGGCGAAGGTGCTGTAACCGAAGCAAATTTTGATTTAATCGAACCATCAGGCAGAGACAATTTATTTAAAGTTTATTTCAATAAAAAAGTAGGTCTAATTAATGCGCATGGTGAAATACTTTGGAAACCAGAATTTAATCTAATTACGGATGTTGATAGCTATGGATTTGTGAAAGGTATTGGCGAAGCTAAACAACAGTTGATTAATATTAATGACTTCAGAGTCAGTAAAGCGTACAAACAAATTAGCGATTTCGACCCCAGAGGATTGGGAATTATTCAAGGTGAAAATAATTTATTTGGTTTAATAGATAAAGATTTAAAAACGATTCTCGAACCACAATTTAATACCATCGGTGCAATTGGGGAATTTGATTTAGTTCCTGCGAGTAAAGAGATTGCTGGCAAAGGCATTAAGCACGGTTTTATTAATTTAAAAGGTGTTGAAGTGATTCCGTTCGAATATGAATCAGTTGGTAAAATCAACAAAAAAGGACTTTTAGTAGTAAAGGAAATTGTCAGTTGTAACCTTGATGAAAAAGGCAAAAAAATAGGAACCTGCAAAGCAGACAAGGTAATTGATGTAAATGGCAGTACTGTAATTTTACCAATTACAAAATATCCTGATGCGGGCAAAATTAATTATTCAGTAACCGATTCGATGGTTCATAATTGCATAGTTGTTCGTGCTTTTAAGAATGAAGATAAACACAAATACGCAAAATCTATGCTTATTCGTGGGGAAGACTTCAAAGTTATTACGCCCGAACCTTTTGATTTTGTTCAGGCGGTAAGTAAGAATCAGTTCTTCTTTGTACGCTTAAATGGACTTTGGGGAACACTTGATACCACTGGAAAATACTTAGCAAAATGTCAGTTCAAAACAGCTCCCATGGCATCCGAAGGCTATTATTTAGTGCAACATGATAATGGTAAATATGGTTATCTCGACCAAAGAGGGAAAGTACAAGTTTCACCAGACTATGAAACCTTGGATTCATTCAAAAATGGATTTGCGATTGCTTCAAAAGGTGTAAATCAAATGGGTTTAATAAATAAATTTAATGCGAAAATTATCCCATTTGTCTTCAAAGAAATAAAATATTTGGATACATCCAAGGAATATGTAGTGTTAGACAAAGACAATAATCGGTACGTATTAAATCAACAGGGTGAATGCCACATCAATTGTCGTGAATTAGAGGCAATTCGATTGAAGGCTAATGGTGTAAATAATTAACAGAAAGTTCCTCAATTTTGAATTTGAGGAACTTTTTTGTTGTCATTTTGCTTTTCCTCCGCCCAAATATGGACTATTCAACAATTTTTCTACACCTTTAAAATCAACTGGTGTTTTATTATACCCAAAAGTAGTTGCCAATGAATGCGTTTTGTTGTTATCACCCATCACCATATCCACGTCTTGCATTGTCATCTGGCAAGGGTGTTCATACCCACATGCGTGGGATATTTCGAGGATTTCTTTGTTAATATTTTTTACATAATTATAAAAACGCTCACTTTTCAAAGCAGGGTCAATGCCCGATTGAAGCCATTTATCTGAAGTTGCCACGCCCGAAGGACAACGATTGGTATGACATATTTGTGCTTGAATACAGCCAATTGACAGCATGGCTTCACGGCCTACATTTACTAAATCACAACCCATCGCAAATGCCATCATTGCCTTTTCCGGAAAGCCTAATTTCCCCGAACCGATGAAAACGACTCTATTTGTTAAATCATATTTCTGAAATATTTTATAGATTTTAGTAAATCCATAATTGAAAGGCAATGACACATGGTCGGCAAATGCGTGCGGAGCCGCTCCAGTTCCACCCTCTCCTCCGTCAATGGTAATAAAATCGGGTCCTTTTCCAGTTTTAGCCATATATTGAGCCAATTCTTCCCACAATTCCGTTTTGCCAACAGCAGATTTTATGCCCACTGGAATTCCCGTATTCTTAGCCATGTCTTCTATGAAATGTACCATTTCTGGAATCGTTGAAAACATAGAGTGAAAAGCGGGAGAAATGGCATCTTTTCCCATCGGAATATGACGAATATCGGCAATTTCTTGGGTGATTTTTGCGGCAGGCAACATTCCACCTTTCCCTGGTTTTGCTCCTTGTGAAAGTTTCAATTCTAACGCTCTAACGAAAGGATTTTCAGTCGTCATTTTGACAAGTTTTTCCATCGAAAAATTCCCTTCATCGTCTCGAACACCAAAGTAAGCCGTTCCAATATTCACAATAACATCCGACCCATATTTGTGATAAGGCGACAACGAACCTTCGCCCGTATTGTGGTAGCAACCAAACTTTAAAGCACCCTTATTTAACGATTCAACGGCTTTTGCGGATAAAGAACCAAAACTCATTCCCGAAATATTAACGACAGAATAGGGTTTAAAAGGACGTTTTCTCTTGTGAAATTCGCCAATTGTTTTGGCACATGGCACTGCACTTAGGTCAGTTTTATTCGGGTGATTGGGTGGCAATTGATGTCCCAACATGGCGTGTTTAATAAAGATATATCCCACCGAATTAAAGTCTTGGTCAGAACCAAAGCCTTGAAGGTTATTTTCTTGTTTGGCTGAGGCATAAACCCATGCTCTTTCGCCACGATTGAAAGGTAACTCTTCTCGATTATTTGCCACAAGATATTGGCGAATTTCAGGGCCAATCTTTTCAAGCATATATCGTAAATGTCCAATTACTGGAAAATTATGCTGAATGGTGTGACGATTTTGTAAGATGTCACGAATTGCCAAGATGGCAAGGGCAAGGGGAATTAATAGCCAATAGCTCATAAAATTATTTAGTTTTTAGTTTCCTGACTCAATGAAACTCCTCCCGAAATAATCATTTTCATCACGTCAGAAGCGGGTAAATTCAAAGGAGTTACGTTTAAAGAAGGCACAATATAAAGTTCTCCAGAAAAAGCATACGAATGTGGACAATAGACCATGATTGAATCTTTAATTTCTAAAAATTGGAGGTCTTCTTGCGTTAAAAAACCTATTTTCTGAATACCATTTTCTTTATTCAGAAAAAAAGTTACCGGTTGATTGAATTTCTTTTTATCACCTACAAATGCTCCTACGAGGTCTTTTAAAGAAGAATAAATAATTCCAACCAGAGGAATTCTAACAATTGCTTCCTCAAAAATTTGGACAACGGGTACAGATATAAAGGTTGAACCCAAGAATCCAACAATCATGATTATACCAATCAAAACGATTAAACCCGTACCTCGGTATTGCACAAAAAACTGACTGTCTAAGGAATCAAGAAGGTTGAAAATAATGTAGCCCGTTACGTACACGGGTGCCAGTAAAAGTAAACCTTTAACAAAAAAACTAAAGAGTTTTGCGGATATTCGCTTGAAGTTGGAGGACATTTTCGATACCAAGGATATTTTTATTTTTAGGATAAGTTACATTATATTTTACTTCTAAAACCTTTTTTTCACTGGGTTTCAGTCGAAAATTCCAAGCCAAACGCCCACGAGCAAAATCAATTTCAGCATCAGAACTTTCCAAAATTTCTAATTCTACCTGACCATCTTTTGAAGTCGGAATTAAATCTTGAACTTTCATTTTCAAAGCCACATTTTTAGGATTCTTAAATTCAATTTTATAAGACCTGAATTCCACGATTTTTTTGCCAACATTTTTTTTAGTATTGCCCATAATAGTACGTTTAACGTCTATTTTTTCATTATTGGAAATACTCACAAAAAGGGTATCTCTACCCATACCTGTAGTTTTTTT
Organism: Arcicella sp.; assembly: GCF_964672035.1. NCBI lineage: Bacteria > Pseudomonadati > Bacteroidota > Cytophagia > Cytophagales > Flectobacillaceae > Arcicella > Arcicella sp. Next base: position 25,411 of record NZ_CBABQS010000002.1, on the reverse strand, counting down.
GACATTTTTTGTTGAAATTTGAGCATGAGAACTAAATCCTAAAAGTAGTAATGTACTACTGATAAGAACAGAGCGACTAATTGAAATAAAAATGTTATAAAGCATTTATATAAAGATTAATGTGCAAGAAATAAACGTTTTACAGACGAATTAATTCTTTATATTGGAGTTTTTAATCAATAAAATTTATCATAAAACCTCAATCCAGACTTTAAAGTGGAAGTTCTTGGAGGTAAATTTGTCATTTAAATTTTCAAAAAAGTACTTATGATTTACGAATATAGCTATTTACAAGAATTTATCCGAAAAGTTTTTTTAGCCATTGGGTGTCCAGCGGCAGATGCAACCTTAGCTTCAGAGGTTTTGATCTCAGCGGATTTGCGAGGTGTGGACTCTCACGGAACTGCCCGTTTAAGCGGGTATGTTAGACTTTTTGACAATGGTCGGTTAAATCCAAATCCACAAATTAAAATTATTCACGAAACCCCTTCTACCGCTGTTATTGATGGAGATAAGGGTTTAGGCTTAGTTGTAGCACCGTTTGCGATGAATGTTGCGATGCAAAAAGCGAATAATGTTGGTTCAGGATGGGTTTCCGTTCAAAACTCTAATCACTTCGGTATTGCTGGCTTTCATGCGATGATGGCCTTGAAAAATGACATGATCGGTTGGGCAATGACGAATGCAGCTCCTTTAGTTACGCCGACTTTCTCAAAAGAAAAATTATTGGGAACAAACCCAATTGCGGTTGCCGTTCCCGCAGAAAAAAATCCGCCTTTTGTGGCAGATTTTGCCAGTACAGCGGTAGCATACGGAAAGATGGAAATTTTACAAAGAAAAGGCTCTCCTGCGCCCATTGGCTGGGTTCAAGATAAAGATGGCAATGCCACTGACGATTCAAATGCGGTTAAAAATGGCGGTGCTTTGCTCCCACTCGGCGGTGACCGTGAACATGGTTCGCACAAAGGATACGGACTTGGTGCGATTGTAGATATATTTTCTGGCGTATTGTCTGGGGCAAATTTTGGGCCTTGGGTTCCTCCATTTGCCACAGCTGGATTTATGAACGCAGGCGAACAAGTGGGCAAAGGTACAGGACACTTTTTAGGAGCAATGCGCATTGATGGTTTTAGACCTGCCACTGATTTCAAAGCAGATATGGATCGCTGGATTGACCGTTTTCATGCCGCCCCAGCCATTGACGGACAAAAAGTATTAGTGCCAGGCGACCCAGAAAGAGAGATCGAAGCGGAACGTAAAGCCAATGGAATTAATCTTTTAGAGCCTGTAATGAATGATTTAAAAACCTTGGGCGATAGGTTTGGGATAGCATTTAATATCATATAGATTTTAAATATAAACCCACTCAAACACAGATTTGAATAGAATTTATCAACTTCAAAATATAATTTAACATAAAGGCAACTTTTCAAATCTGTGTTACTTACATATATATTGTCTATGCTTAGTGGGTAACTTATAATCGTTTTCATCACCAAAATCGAAACAATTTATCGTTCAAATCCAAATAACAGACAATTCATAAATATTCTAAGAAAAATACCACATATAATTTTTCAAGATAATTTTGTAAAAACTGATAATATTCCTATTTTTACGAAATCATAAACCCTAAATTATCATTTCAAAGTGGAAGAAAGAGACAGAGAAGAATTGTTTTCGAAACGAATCAGAGCTGGAAAACGAACGTATTTTTTTGATGTAAAGTCAACTCGCTCGAACGATTATTACATCACGATTACCGAAAGTCGCCGTTATCAGAAAGATGATGGTTTTGGTTATGAAAAACACAAGATGTTTTTATACAAGGAAGATTTCGGAAAGTTTATGGAAGGGCTTCAAGAAGCCGTTGACCACGTTAAAAATGAATTATTACCAGATGTAGATTTCGCTCAATTTGACCGTGAGGAAGAAGAAAGAGGAGATAGTAGCAGTAGTTTTGGCAGTGATTTAAAGTGGGAATAATCCATAAAAAGCAATGATTTTTGAAGCCTCTGAAATTTCAGAGGCTTTTTTGCGGTATTTTTAGTAATTTTGCGTTCTTTTTCATTTCAAGAATTAAATAAAATTAAAATAAATGGGCTTACAAGTAGGCATCGTAGGTTTACCAAACGTTGGAAAATCGACATTATTTAGTGCAATATCTTCAAATAAGGCAGAAGTTGCCAATTATCCTTTCTGTACGATTGAACCAAACGTTGGTATCGTAACAGTTCCTGACCAAAGATTAAACATTTTGGAAGAACTCGTAAAGCCACAGCGTGTGCTACCAACAGTTATTGAATTTGTGGATATTGCTGGTTTAGTGAAAGGAGCTTCGCAAGGAGCAGGTTTGGGCAACAAATTCTTAGCGAATATTCGTGAGGTTGATGCAATTCTTCACGTGGTCCGTTGTTTTGAAGACGATAATATTATTCACGTTGAAGGTCGGGTTAATCCTGTTTCTGACAAGGAAATTATTGATTTTGAACTTCAATTGAAGGATTTAGAATCAGTGGATAAAAAAATCCAGAAAATTGAAAGAGCCGCAAAAAATGGCGATGCAAAATCAAAGGCAACCTTAGCTGTTTTACAACAATACAAATCAACTTTAGAAGCGGGCAAATCGGCCAGAACGGTACAAGGAATTGATCCTGAAGCTAAATTTGAAGCCATCGGTGATATTTTATTATTAACCGACAAACCTGTCATTTACGTAGCCAATGTGGATGAAAAATCAATTGCAGTGGGTACAAATGATTACGTTGAACAATTACGCAAAAACGTGGCAGAAGAAGGTGCGGAAGTAATTGTGATTTGTGCAGCATTGGAGGCTCAGATTGCAGAAATGGAAGATGCTGACGACCGTCAAATGTTTTTGGAAGAATATAATTTAACTGAATCTGGCTTGGATAAATTGGTGCGTGGCTCTTATAGTTTATTGAATTTAATAACTTATTTCACCGCAGGTGTGAAAGAAGTTCGTGCTTGGACCATTCAAAAAGGTTGGAAAGCTCCTGCCGCAGCGGGCGTAATTCACTCAGATTTCGAAAGAGGTTTTATTCGAGCAGAAGTTATCAGATTTGCTGATTATCAACAATATAAATCTGAAAATGCTTGTAAAGAAGCTGGAAAATTATCCGTTGAAGGTAAAGAATACACCGTAATTGATGGTGATATCATGCACTTTAGATTTAATGTGTAATTTTTAGGTATGAGGTATGAGGTATGAGGTATGAGGTATGAGGTATCAAAAATGGGAACTTGACGAATCAAGTTCCCATTTTTGATTTTATTTTGAGCTTTTTACTTCATAATTCATACCTAATACCTTCTCACTATTTAAAGTTTCAAAACCACGAACTCCACTCTCCTATTCACCTTACGTTCTTCATCAGTTCCTTTTTTCACAATCGGACGAGTGTCACCATAGCCAACTGCTTGAATGCGAGCCGATGGAATGCCTTTTTTTACCAAGTAAGTTTCACAGGCATCCACACGATCTTGAGAAAGTTCTAAATTAGCTTCTGGATCACCCACAATATCCGTGTGGCCTTCCAGACGAATTTCCATCATTGGGTTATCTTCCATCATGGTTACTAATTTATTTAATTCAGCAAAAGAAGCGGCCAATAAATCTGACTTTGATACCTCAAAATAGATATTTTTAAGGGTAATTTTATCGCCTACCGCCAAGGGAGTTAAATAAATATCTTTTGTTACTTTTCCTATTGCTTTGCTCAAATCAATTACATCGTTTGAAACTAAATATCCTCTCGCTGAAGCAGCATACGTATAAACCTGTCCTTTTTGTAAACTCATTCTGTAAATTCCAGTACTGGCAAAACTTTGTACAGAATCAATTTCTTGCTTAGAACTTGACAATTTATAATCAATCGTGGCACTAATTGGTCGATTGGTCTTTGCATCTCTCACAATTCCTGATACCAACACCGTCGTTACCACTGGGGCTGGCGGAGGCGTATTATCTACTTCACCCACTTTGCCCGATTTAGTTCTTGATTTTGTCGGGGTTTTCGAAGTATTATCAGTATTTGTTGGAGCAGGAATTGGCGTTGATTGAGGCATTGGTTGGTTATACACATCTGCCGGATTTTTTACGTATAAATCGTACATGTTCCAACAAATATAATTGTCAGAATTACACTCATTCATGTCAAAATTTTCCAAGCCTTTATCCAATCGTTCAAAGTACGCAACAAAATTCAATGATTCGCCCGAATTTAATCTTCGTCCATATTTAGAAATGTTGATGGCTTGATTATCATTTAAAAAAGGAATGTTATCAGTCTTAATTGCTTTGAAAGTTCTTGCACCGTTTGCTGCTATCAAAACGGCATTTTGTTGAAAAGCAATGTATTGACTGCCATCATCGGTTATCGTTCTACCATTCTTATCCTTGCCAGTTTTAGGCGTATTGGTATTAGTAAACGTCAAATATAAAATTGTATATTGATCTGTCAATCGAATATTTCCAACTTTAAGATTATCATCCGCAGAACGTCCATTTCCTGTTTGAGAATTGCTCGGATAATTCGATGGCGTTTGTTGAGGATAAGTCTGAGGGCGGTCGCCACCATTTGGCGTTTTATTACCGCCAGAGTTGCCGGTATTTGAACCGTCATAACCACCTGAACCCTGTGGATACGTTCCAAAACAGCCTTGTAGTAAAGTAGAGATCGTTAAAAGAAAAAATACTCGTTTCATTTTTGGAAATATTTAGTAATGGTTAATGAACGAAATTTACAAAAACTTCTTGTTTTATCTAAATAGTTTAACGAATCATTAACAAAACAGCTTTGAGCAGTGCACAATGAGCAAAATAATTACCGTCCAAAACTCACTGATAAAAGCTTGTTGCTCAAAGCGATTTTATCAGAGAATAACCTACTAAAGCATCCGCCCTTGAACCAATGGGGCGATGATACACAAGTATTTCGTAAGCATTTTCAGTTTGTGAATGTGTATTTTCAAAGTCAGATTCACTTTTATGCCCTTGATTATCAACTGTAAGATAATTGTAGTTATAAATTCCTTGTTTTAATTGAATAAACACTTCATACGCCTGATTTTCAACCACATAGTGCATTAGATTCGTTTCGTCCAATAGCCAATTATGAAACGCTCCATTTACATAAACCTTTTTATTTTCCAAAGAATCAGATTTTAGAAAAAAGCTTACTCGCACATAATCCGACTCCGTTTCGCCCCGATTTGTTTCGTAATTATCAATAACAAATTGTCCATCGAAATCATTTACGGAAACGTAAGCCATTTTATTTTGAGATTTTTCGGGAAAAATCTCAATTACACTTTCCTTCTCACCTTGAAAGACTTTTGAAATATTTACCAATTTTTGTTGGGTACTTCTTCCGTCAAACATTCTAAATTCGTTGCCTCCCTCAAATTGGTTTTCTCCATCAAAAAACTGATAATCCAATTTTTTATTATAACTATCTACCAGAAAAGGAATCAGCGGTTTTGTCATTTTATCATCTCTAAAATTTTGACGAATCATTACTTTTAAATCCTGCTTTGGGTCTATTATTTCGTAATTATTGTAGTTAATACCAAAATTTACTTGCTGATGAGTCATCCTTTTTTGTGCATTATTTGGGTAACTTGTTTTTCCACCAACACTCACCCGATTATCATACACCATAAATTTACGGGTCAAAACAATATCATCTTCATTCCGATTCTTATAAACCATTACGATATAATTTCCAGATAATTTGACGGGTGGCAACTCAAAATTGAAATGATTGTATTGAATTTTAGTCGCAAATGAATTCTTATAATCATTAATTGGGAAGTCATTATATTCAGGCAAATATTCAATTTCGTTCAAAACAGACGGTTTCCAGTCGGCATTGCAATGAAAAACTTTAACCCTAAAAAATTGATAGTCAAGGTTTATGCAATCAAATTCCAACATCAATGGTTGATTATCTTGCAGTTTTACAACGGGAGGATTGAGCGAAGCTTGCGGGGTTTTTCCAGAATTTAAGATTGGATACAATTGAACCGTCCGAATGTAAGGTTCGTAAATATGATTGTCGTAAATGATTTTCTTAGGTTCGTAATTGTCTCTATTTTTTTTCTTCTGAGCAAAAACGGAGACTGATATTAACAAAAAAATGGTGATTAATTTTTTCATATTTAATTGATAAGATATTTGCGACAAAAGATAGACCACGGATGACCCGCAATGGAATTGGGATTGAACAGATTTACATGGAGAATTAAAAATCAGTAAAAATCAATCTAATCCAAATTCTATTGCGGGTTATCCGTGGTCTAATAATTCAGTATGTTTATTTTAAACCAAACTTCCCTCCAACTCTTCAATTTCCATCATTACTTGTTCCCATTCATCATTCACTTCTTCAAGTTGATTGAGAATTTTTTGGTAGGCTTCGTTTTCTCGTTTTAACGCAACGGAATCATTAAAAATTGTAGGATCTGCTAATGTATTCTCTTTGGCAAGTTTTTCAGCATCCAATTTTGCAATAATTGCTTCAGTATCAGTCACTTTTTGATTTAACCTTTTCAAGTTTTTCTGAATTTCTTTCTTGGCAGAATCATTAATTACTGGCTTTTTTTCAACTATTTTTTCAGTCGCCTTCTTTTGATTTTTTTCAACGATAACTTCTCCATTCAAAATGCGTTGTTCTTGCCAAGTTTCGTATTCATCATACGTTCCTGGATAAACTTTTATTTCTTCATTTTCGATGTACCAAATTTTATTGGCTATTTCAGAAACAAAAAATCTATCGTGAGAAACAACCACAAATGTACCTTCATATTGCTGCAATGCCTGAATCAAAATATTCACCGACATCATGTCCAAGTGATTGGTAGGCTCATCGAGTAATAAAAAATTAGCTTCCGAAATCAAAACTTTTGCCAAAGCAACCCTTGATTTTTCACCTCCCGAAAGCACCTTGATTTTCTTAAAAGCATCATCACCCGAGAATAAAAAGCATCCTAAAATACTCCGTAATTCAGTTTCTAATTTTCCCGTTCCTGTCATTTTCAATTCGTCAAGTAGGGTATTATTTACGTCCAAACTTTCTAATTGATGCTGGGCGTAAAATGAGTCAATCACATTATGTCCCAATACTCTTTCACCATCAATGGGTTCTGAGCCGTCAATAATTCTCAAAAGCGTTGATTTTCCCTTTCCATTGGCACCAATCAAGGCTATTTTATCGCCTCTTTCAATCATTCCAGCCGTATTTGTCAATATTTTCTTTGAACCATACGCTTTCGTAATTTTATCCAAAGTCATGATAAAACGTCCAGGTTGTGTTCCAAAATTGAACTTGAAATTTACCTTTGCATTATCATCCGCCACGGCATCAACTTTATCCAAACGCTCCAAGGCTTTTACACGAGATTGTACTTGACGGGCCTTAGTTGCTTTCGCTTTAAACCTTGAAATAAATAACTCAGTTTGTTTAATTGCTTGTTGCTGATTTTCGTAAGCTCCCTTTTGAATTTCATTTCTGAGGGCTTTTTCCTCTACAAAAAACTCGTAATTACCAGCATAAGAAATCAATTTTGAGCCAGTTACTTCCACAATCGTATTAACGGTATTATCCAAGAAAAATCTATCGTGAGAAACTACAATAATTGCGCCGTCATACGTATTAATATAATTTTCTACCCATTCAATGGAAGGTAAATCCAAGTGATTGGTAGGTTCATCGAGCATCAATAAAGATGGTTTTTGGAGCAATAATTTCGCCAACATTACTCGCATTCTCCAACCGCCAGAAAATGTATGAAGTGGCTGTTGTAGCTCTTCGGTAGTGAAGCCCAAGCCTTCTAAAATAGTTTCAGCTTCCGACTGAATAGTATAACCTCCCAAGTTTTCAAATTCATCCTGAAAACGTCCTAATTTGTCAATATCAGAATCTTCATAGTTGGTTTCCATTTTATGAAGAACCTTATCAATTTCACCTTGAAGGAAGTTTTGCCGCTCGAAAGCCTGCATAGCAACTGTCAAAATTGATTCTTCACTTTGATAAGAAAGTAGGTCCTGATTTAAGAATCCAATTGAACAATCACCTGATTTTGAGATAGTTCCACCATCGGGCAGATACTCGCCATCAATGATACGAAGAAGCGTGGATTTGCCAGTACCATTTGCCCCCACAAGACCGATTTTGTCTTTGGGCTTAATGTGTAAATTCGCCCCATCATACATGGGACGTGAACCGAAATAAAACGAAAGATTATTGATTGATAACATAATACAAAGGTACGGAAAGAGTTTTGCAGTATGTAATTGTTACAGAAAAATTAGAATTATTTGAAGAAAAATCTACGTATAATACAATTTCAGTTTAGATAAATACAGATACTTAACGCAGGCTTTTCCACTGAATATCAGATACATAGATATTTATTTTAGAGAGGATACTTTTATGAACTACATAAAAAAAGGCAAAAACTAATTTTTGCCTTTTTCAATGGGATATTCCGTGCTCAATTTTGCTACTTTTTCGAGGATTTCTTTGGATTCTAAACGAATCGGGAAAAAGTAATGATCTTGATTATCGTAAAATGCAGTAAAATAATATTCGTCTTTTACTGATAAAAAAGTTATATCGTACATCCTTTAGTACTTTTCTTTTTCAGAAAGAACATCTTCAAAAATTGTAATCCCACTACCATCTAAAACTTTTATAATGATTTTTTGCTTGAATTTATTATCAACATATAAATTAAATTTTAAAGCACTCACTTCTTGGAATAATCTTATTTCAACTTTCTTCTTATATTTTATTTGCGATGGATTTTCGATTGACAATGCATCTTCCAATATAACCATTTTGGGAAGGCAGGCTTTTTCCATTGAATCTAATACTGGAAAGTTATTATCAATCATGCGTCCCGTAACCGATAATTTTTGAGCTTTCGTTTGAAGCACTTTCAAAAAAACTAATTCTAATCCAAAATAAATAATTTTTATTAATTATATATTTTTTCATTATAGTGGAAATATCAAATTTGGTTTTCTAAAATTTATCCTAATTTAGAAAAAAAATATTGTAATAAGAAGTTAATGAATGTAAACATCTTAAAATAGGTGAAAGTAGAATATTTATTAACAAGTGATAAAATTGTATAGCGATTAATAAAAGAAAATTTTTATTGATAGTCATAAAAAAACGAAAGGGGCTTATTGCCCCTTTCGTTTTTTTATGACTATCAATTATTCCGTTACTGCGGTTGTAACAATTCTTGACATTGTTAACTCTTCGCCTTCGCCAGAATAATCTGCCAAGATAATGTCACCTGCGGCAAGATCTCCTTTCAAGATTTCTTCTGCTACTGGGTCTTCCAAATATTTCTGAATGGCACGATTCAATGGTCTTGCACCGTATTGAGAATCATACCCTTTTTCAGCAATAAAGTCTTTGGCTTTTTCCGTTAATTCAACGCTGTATCCCAAAGCACTAATTCTCGTGAAAAGTTTGTTCAACATCAAATCAATGATTTTGTGTAAATGTTCTCTTTCCAAAGAATTAAACACAATTACATCATCCAAACGGTTTAAAAATTCTGGAGAAAATGCTTTTTTCAAGGCACTCTGAATTGTTGATTTTATGGCTTCCTCGACATTATCAACTTTTGATTTTGAAGAGAATCCAATGCCTAATCCAAAATCTTTCAAATCTCTTGCTCCGATATTTGAAGTCATGATGATTATCGTATTTCTGAAATCGACTCTGCGACCCATTCCATCCGTTAAAATACCATCATCCAACACTTGAAGGAGTATATTGAAAACATCTGGGTGAGCTTTTTCAATTTCATCCAACAATACAACGGCATAAGGTTTACGACGAATTTTTTCCGTCAATTGTCCACCTTCTTCATAACCCACGTATCCTGGAGGCGCTCCAATCAAACGAGAAACACTGAATTTCTCCATGTATTCACTCATATCAATTCTCACTAAAGCGTCATCTTTATCGAAAAGGTACGTCGCTAAAACTTTCGCCAATTCCGTTTTACCAACACCCGTAGGTCCTAAGAAAATAAAAGAACCGATTGGTTTTTTAGGGTCTTTTAAACCCACACGTGTCCGTTGAATTGCTTTAACAAGTTTGGCAATTGGCACATCTTGACCAACTACTTTTCCTTGCAATTCTTCGTTCATATTCAATAATTTTTGTCCTTCGGTTGCCGCAACACGACTTACAGGAATACCCGTCATTTGGGCAATTACTTCAGCAACACTTTCTTCAGTAACAGTATAACGACGACGTTTAGTATCTTCTTCCCACTCACGTTTTGCACGGTCTAATTGGTCTAAAAGACGTTTTTCACGATCACGGAGTTGCGCTGCTTCTTCGTATTTCTGCGATTTTACAACGGCATTTTTCTCTTTCTTGATATTTTCAATTGCTTCCTCCAAACGAACGATATCTTCTGGTACCGAAATATTCATGATGTGAACTCTGGCACCAACTTCATCCATTACGTCAATAGCCTTATCTGGCAAGAATCTATCAGAAATATATCTTTCTGACATCTTTACAGATTGCTCAATGGCTTCAGGTGTGTAAGTAACGTGGTGATGATCTTCGTATTTATCTTTGATATTATTCAAGATTTCAATCGTTTCTTCAATCGAAGTGGCATCCACCATAACGGTTTGGAAACGACGAGCCAACGCACCATCTTTCTCAATATACTGACGGTATTCATCCAAAGTTGTTGCTCCGATAACTTGAATATCACCTCGAGCTAAAGCTGGCTTGAACATATTTGAAGCATCCAACGAACCCGAAGCACCACCCGCTCCTACAATTGTATGAAGTTCATCAATGAAAAGAATTACATCGGGTGTTTTCTCCAATTCGTTCATTACCGCCTTCATGCGCTCTTCAAACTGGCCACGATATTTTGTTCCCGCTACTAATGAAGCCAAGTCGAGCGTTACAACACGCTTGCCAAACAACACTCGTGATACTTTTTTCTGAACAATTCTGAGGGCTAATCCTTCGGCAATAGCAGTTTTACCAACACCAGGTTCTCCAATAAGGATTGGGTTATTTTTCTTTCTACGAGAAAGAATTTGGGCTACCCGCTCAATTTCTTTCTCACGTCCAACGATTGGGTCAAGTTTTCCCGATTCAGCAACCTTAGTTAAATCTCTACCAAAATTGTCTAAAACCGGTGTTTTTGACTTTTCTGCGTTTTTATTTGCGCCAGATGCTCCTCCACCAGCGTTTCCTCCGCCAGCGAACATTCTTGCATCATCGTTATCATCAGTGTCTGATGGTCCCGATTTAATATTCGGATTCGATTGATATTCTACCATGTCTTTAATGAGTTCATAATGAATTTGGAACTTTTCGAGGATTTGCTTGGCCAAATTATCCTCATCTCTGAGGATTGCCATCAACAAATGTTCCGTTCCGACCAGGTTAGTTTTAAAAATTCTTGCTTCTAAATAAGTGACTCTCAACACTTTCTCGCACTGTCGTGAAAGCGGAATATCTTGCTTATTTTTGATGGTATATGACGACCGAACCGTACTTCGAGTTGCTTGTTCAATGGTTACTCGCAAATCGTCAAGCGTTGTTCCGCACTTTATAATAAGGTCCAGGGCAATGCCTTCGCCTTCTCTTATCATACCCAAAATGAGGTGTTCTGTCCCGATGTAATCATGCCCAAGCCTGATTGCCTCTTCACGGGCGAGTGAAATAACCTCTTTTACTCTATTTGAAAATTTTGCCTCCATGTAAGAGTTTTTGAGTTGATGTTTTTTTTAATATTAACGGTATTTTAATCCGATTTGTTCATTTTGTAAAAGACTCTTTCAAAACCGATAATGACTGATTTCCTTGACAAAATAATAGATCAAGAATAGACAAATTAGGCACAAATTCATTGCCAAAGTTTTGCCGATATGAGAAAGGTTGATAGAGATTATTCAATTCATAATTTCTTTTTGGATGAATCAGCCCTCTATAATCAGTTTCAACGTTTTTTTGATAATTTTCAGTAAATATAACTTTTTTTTCGAGACGAAGAAGTTTCAGACAAATTGTCAGGATTTCAAAATTAAAATCAAACAAAAAGTCAGGTTTCTTGTCTAAAATTATTTTAAAATATTCTGAATAAAATTCAAAAAAAGGTGATTTACCATAAGCAGAATGAATTGCTCCCCAATGTCTTCGATTCCAATCTTGCGAATAATCTATTTTTAAATCTCTAATTAAAACTTTTTTATTCCCATTTTGCACCGGAACGGTTAAAGTATCTATTTTATTTGTTGTCTGAATTATGCAACGATTTCGGTAACTTTGTTTCTCGAAATATTCGTGCGCTTCAATAATTATTGCTTCGTTTTTGAGCAAAGTACAAAAATATTCGAGACTGGGAAAATACTGTAAATCAATAGTCATTTTAGTTTTTTAGTATATGAGTCTAAAAGTTTATGAGTTTACAAGTATCATTTAACTCATAAATTACTAACCTCATAAACCTTCAACTTTATAATATGCTTTTCTTTAAATACTTTTCAAAGTTACCCTTTTTTGTGCTTTATGGCATCTCTGATTTTGCTTATTTTATAATTTATCGGGTCGTAGGATACCGTAAGAAAGTAGTTTTTGAGAATCTACGGAACTCTTTTCCCACTAAAACGGAGGAGGAAATAAATCAAATTGCCAGAGATTTTTATAAACACATTGCTGACCTTTTCATTGAATTCTTGAAGGGATATTCAATCTCGAAAGAAGAAATAAGCGAACGAGTGAAAATCTTAAATCTTGACGTTATTAAAAATTATACTGATAAAAATCAGTCGATAGTTATCGTGACGGGGCATATCAGTAATTGGGAGTGGCTACTTCACCCTTTGAACTTGACGGGCATTCCAATGGATATTGTCTACCAAAAGCTCAGTAGTCCACTTTTTGATAAATTAACTTTATTTATCAGAAGTAGATTCTCTATTTCTCCCTTGATTGAAAAAAATGACACTTTACGTAAAACAGTAGATAGAAAAGACATTACTCGTGCCTTAGTGTTGGGGTCTGATCAATCTCCACAAAACTGGAAATCTGCTTATTGGACAAGGTTTTTAAACCAAGATTCAGGCTTTTTTACAGGTACTGAACGCATTGCCCGAAAGTATGATTATCCCGTAATTTTTTCAGAAATGAGAAGAATAAAAAGAGGATATTATGAAGTAGAATTCACTGAAATTGCCCGTCCATACGAATTTGATCAATTGCTAATGGGTGAAATTACGGAACGATTTGTGATAATTTTAGATCAGTCAATTAACAAACATCCTGCTGATTATTTATGGTCGCACAGACGATGGAAACACAAGCGAAATGAAAATGACATTGTGAAAACCAATTTTAAAGAGTTGAAATCATAATTCGTTTTTGGATGAAAAATTATCGGCTAAAAAATTATTCCAAATACCCTACTCCTTGTCGAATAATTTCAAAATCATCCGTTGTGGCATCCACAATGGTTGAGGGAATATTATTACCGTATCCTCCATCAATCACGATGTCAACCAAATTCTGAAATTTTTCAAAAATCAATTCAGGGTCAGTTGGATATTCGAGAATATCGTCATCATCGTGCAATGAAGTCGTAATGATGGGATTACCCAATTCTTCTACGATTATTCTTGGAATAATATTATCAGGGATACGAATTCCGACCGTTTTTTTACTCTGAGATAACACTTTAGGTACTTTATTATTCCCTTCTAAAATAAACGTAAAAGCCCCTGGTAAGTGTTTTTTCATTAATTTGAAAGCGGCAGTTGAAACTTTAGCATAGTCAGAAATGTTACTCAAATCGTTACAAATAAATGAAAAATTGTTTTTGTTAGGTTTAATGCCTTTTATTTGACAGATTCGTTCAACCGCTCGTGCATTATGTATGTCGCAACCCATTCCATAAACGGTGTCGGTAGGATAAATAATAACTCCTCCACTTCGTAAAACTGAAACAATGTGTTCAATTTTACGCATATCTGTCCCTTTTTCGTATAATTTTATAAACTCGGCCATGTTTTATATAGGTTTGGGTGTTCAAGGATTTACTTAAATCTTATGTAAGCTCTAAATGTAATGTATTTTAGATAAATCATATTCAGAGGCAATTTAATGGTATTCAAGAACCGAAAAAATCTGGTTTGTAAATTGTGACCTTGTAGTTGATTCAACATGGAAATAACTACTTCGCCCGACTCGAAATTTTGGGTATAAACGCATTTCCTCAACACCACTTTCAGTCTATGAATTAACGCTTGATTTTCGGATTGAGTTTCATTTAATGACAGTGCCTTTTGACAAACTTTGACCGTAGAAGGGATTAAGTTATTTTTTTTCAAGGAAAAAGAAGAAGAATGCGACCCCGCAATAACTCGTTGTTGCACTAAAATTTTGGGTACATGAGCGTACTCGCATATACGGGCTGAACGTATCCAAAAATCAAAATCTTCGTAGGCCAAAGTTTCATCGTAGCCACCCAAATTATCTAATATCGACTTCCGAATCATCATCGAAGCGGGTAATATAAATGAGGTTTTGAGCAACAATTCATACATCTTGCCCGTATTTTCTGCATTATTTTTTTGATAAAAATTTCCTAACCAATTTGAGTTTTCATCAATATATTCAGCATCAGATGTAACTACGCCAATTTTATCAGATTCTTCAAATATTTCTACTTGTTCTTTAATTCTATTGGGCTTCAAAATATCATCGGTTGATAAATCAATGATGTATTTTCCCTTCGCTATTTTCAAACCTTGATTAAAAGCACGACAATTTCCGACATTTTTTTTGTTAAAAATATATTGAACAGAAAGGTTTTTTTTGTGGAAATTCAAAATTTTTTCTCGGCTATTATCCTGACTAAAATCATCTACAATTATGAGTTCAACATTACTATACGTTTGGTTTACAACTGATTGTAAACAGTTCTCCACAAACTTCTGGTGATTATAACATAGAGCAATTACAGAAACAAGCGGAGAATTTTGTAACATGATAAATTAATTTACAGAAATTTTAATACTTGGCACGAAATTGGCCATAAATCATATATAAGAAAATGAAAGACATCTTAGTCTTCATTGATTTTTATGGGTTAGGGTTATTGGAAAGCCACACTTTTATGAAGTGTGGCTTTTTTTGCGCTCAAAAACGTGAATTCTTCAACCATTAGAAGCTTCTTTACTTTCCTCAATACTGGCATTAATATCAAAACCCAGAATTAAAATGAGTGCAATTAAGTAGAACCAAACCATTAAAGCAATTAACGTTCCGATGGCTCCGTACAAGCGGTTATAAGACGCAAAATTTGATAGATAATATGAAAATAAATTGGTAATAATAATGGTAAGAATTGAAGCCGTGATGGAGCCTGAATTGAAAAATTTCCACCGTTTTGGTATGGCTGGCGCAATGTAATAAATGACGGAAATAGTGACAAAAAAAACTGAAAATACCACAAAATAGGAAATAATTTGAAAAATGTAAAAGTTAAAATCACGGTTTAAAACCCCTTCATCAAATAGAAAATCGACAGCAAAACGGCCAACGATTAATACAATTATCGAAATCATCAAAACAATAGTCAACATAAAATTCAACATTACCGCTATCAAACGAGACTTGACAAACCCTCTTTTTTCGGCCGTTTCGTTGGTCATATTGAACGCTGTCATTAAAGCCATCATGCCACTTGTGGAAGCGTAAAGGGCGAATATGAATCCAAATGACAATATACTTCCCCGTGGTTTACTCACAATTTCGGTTATCGTAACTTTTGCTTCTTCAAAAATTCCAACGGGCATTACCTCCGATAATAAATTTAAAATTTGTAAATCAAGGTGTTCAACGGGAATGTATGGGATGACAGAAAACAAGAAAATGATGGTTGGAAAAATGGCTAATGTAAAATTATAAGCCACCGCCGCCGCCCGAACGTCGATATCAAATTTCAGAAGTTTACTTTTTAGAATCATCAAAACTTGATAAAAAGTCGCAGTCGTATTATGCAAGTGGCGTTTTTGCATAAAAATTTTGGTAATTCTGTAAAGCCTTGTATTTCTTAATTTGATTTGCATTTATTTCTCAAAGTATGGATATAATTTCGCTAATAAATCCTTTGGGGCGGTGGTTAAACGATTGTTTTCCATTTTAACAAAAACTAAGGTTGTTTCACCAATATGAACCACCTTTTCTAAACTATTCAAAATCTCATAGTGAAAAATTACTCTCGCCGCAGGAAGCACATTTATCGTAGTTTTTATGGTTAATAATTCATCGTATAAAGCAGGGGCAATGAAGCGAGATTTGTTTTCGTATACGGGCATCATTATCCCAGAATCTTCCATTTCTTTGTAGCTAAATCCCAAACTTCGCAAAGCCTCTACCCTTCCGATTTCATATAAACGGGCATAATTTCCGTAATAAACATAGCCCATTTGGTCTGTATCGGCATATCTTACTCGGTACGTGGTTCTGTGAATGTACATGAATTGAATGGATAATTTTAATTGACAATGGATAATTGAGAATTGACAATTATTAATGAACAATTAATAATGCATAATATATGGCGTTGAACATTTTCTATTAAGCTAATTACACATTATCCATTGTCAATTAAAAACCTACTTCATTATATTTCTTTTATTCAAAGCATCTTGATAAATCCTTGCATTGTTTAAATGATCGGCAAAAGTAACGGCAAAATTATGATACCCCGAAAAGTCTTCTTTGGCACAAAAATAAAGGTAATCGTGTTTTTCGTAATTCAATACAGCATCAATCGAGGCTAAATCGGGTAAGTTGATTGGGCCAGGTGGTAAACCCGTAAATTTATAGGTATTGTAAGGAGAATTTATTTGAAGAAGTGCTTTTGTCACTCTCTTGATCGTGAAATCTTGATGCGCAAAAACTACGGTTGGGTCAGCACCCAAAGGCATATGGTCACGCAAACGATTCATATACACGCCCGCAACCCGTGGTTTTTCGTCGGCTTTTTTAGTTTCTGCCTCCACAATTGAAGCCATAATTTGTGCTTTGATTGGGTCTAAACCAATTTCATGAGCTTTTCGTTTACGTTCTTCGGTCCAAAATTTATCGTACCATGTTTTCATGGTTGATAATAATTCATCGGGTGTATCAGTCCAGAAAACTTCGTAGGTATTCGGCAAAAACATACACATAAAAGTCTCGTTGGTAAATCCGTATTTTTTGGCAGTTACAGTATCCGTCAAAACTTTTTCTAAAGCCGTTGAATCAAAAGAAAATTTATTGCCAATTTTATGAATTAAGTCGCTTTTAAGGCGTATATTATTGAAAGTCAACTTAATAGGATCTTGATCACCTGAACGCAACTTTTTTATCAATTCATAATTGCCCATATTCGCTTTTATGACATAACGCCCTTCTTTCACATTGTCTTTATACTTCAACAATTTTGCTAAAAACTTAAACGAAAGTTCGTCTTTTACAATTTTATTAACTTTCAAGGAATCCCAAACCGTTTCAAAGTTTGCGCCTTTGGGAATCAATAGTGAAAACCCTTTCTTTTCATCCACTTGATAATTTGGCGTTTTGGTAATTTGCCAAATATAGTACGAAAACATCGTTGTGAATAGCATAAAAGCGATGAAAACGTAACGAATTAATTTATTATTTTTTTGCATTTTGTTTATTTTATGAGGTTGTTAAGCAGCTTAGTGTTTTGTAGCTTATGTTTTATCAAAGTAGTAATTCATACAAAAATACAATCGAAAAATGGATTTTGCTCTATTCTGTAATTTGTAAAATAATAAGCAGGCTCGCTAAGATTTATTTACAATCTTAAAATTAAAAATTGGGCTTACTTATTGAACTTAACGAATAAAAGTTTTTATTTAGCCTTGAAAATTGGTAATTTTACAAACCACTATGGGAGATATTGTGAGAAACGACAAAACAATAATTCCAATTTAAATTTATGATTAAGCAACTTCTGGGAATTATTTTCACCTTAGCGGTTGTATCCACAACTTCAAAAGCGCAAAAATTAGGTGACGAATCCTACGGAATTGGCTCATTTTACGCAGACTACTTTTACGACCGACCAACTTCAACGGGCGAACTTCTCC
Source organism: Arcicella sp. (assembly GCF_964672035.1). Classification (NCBI taxonomy): domain Bacteria; kingdom Pseudomonadati; phylum Bacteroidota; class Cytophagia; order Cytophagales; family Flectobacillaceae; genus Arcicella; species Arcicella sp. The sequence continues at coordinate 7,221 of NZ_CBABQS010000002.1, read as the reverse complement.
AAAAAAACCAATACACAGCTGCCCACATGACTTTACCATTCGGAACGATGGTAGAGGTTACTAATTTGGTCAATAAACGATTTGTGATTGTGCGGGTAAATGACCGTGGGCCTTACAAACCTGGCAGAATTATCGACCTTACCGAAAATCCAGCCAAGTGGTTAAGAATCAAAAATGTAGGATTAACAAAAGTGAAATTAAAAGTCGTTGGCTTTGATGGCGATATTATGCTTGAGCCTTTTGATTCATTAAGTTTAACTTCAGCGCCAAAATTTGTTCCTCAGTTTTATCAAAAAACAAAATTAAAATATAAACGATATTATCGACTAAAAAAGGATTGGAGAAAACGAAAATATCCTCAATTCAAATATCGGCGTTTGCGAGTGAGTTCGTATTTGAGAAAATTATCAAAACAGCGTAGAAAGGCATATTTAGAAAGTCGTCGAAAAAAGAAATAACTCGGCTTACCTTGGCTTTAGACCTTAAAAGGTACAAAACTCATCAACAAGACGAGTTTTGTACCTTTTTTTATGCCTAATCCAGACAACGTTATGGCATAATATTCGTACTTTCGTTTTGAAATAGTGTTAAAAATGAGGAATTAGGAAACTGCCTTCTGCCAACTTAAAACTGCCAACTGATAATGGATTTAGCTAAAATTAGAGAATATGGAAATGTAGAATTCCTTGCCAAACAAATGGTAGAGGGATTTATTACGGGTCTGCACAAATCACCTTTTCACGGTTTCTCAGTAGAATTTGCCGAACATCGCCTGTATAATACGGGTGAAAGTACCCGTCATATTGATTGGAAAGTTTTTGCAAAAACCGATAGACTCTACACCAAAAGATACGAAGAAGAAACCAATTTGAGATGTCATTTATTGATTGATACCTCTTCTTCTATGTATTATCCTGAGAAAACTAACGGCAAAATCACCTTCTCAACAATGGCGGCGGCCGCTTTGGCGTATATGCTTCAAAAGCAAAAAGATGCCATTAGTTTGACGACATTTTCATCTGAAATTGAAATTCAAACACCCGTAAAATCCACGCCTTCGCACATACACAAGATTTTTTTGGATTTGGAATCAATTTTACAAAAACCAGTTTCTAATAAAAAAACCGCCGTTGCTGAGGTCATTCATCAAATTGCGGAAAGTATTCATAAGCGTTCGTTGGTCGTAATTTTTAGTGATATGTTCGATAACATTAACGAATCTGATCGTTTGTTTTCATCACTTCAACATCTAAAACATAATCTTCATGAAGTTTTAATTTTTCATGTTACCGATAAAAAAACAGAATCAGATTTTGAATTTGAAGACCGACCTTACGAATTTATTGATTTGGAAACCAATGAACGGATAAAATTAAATCCTTCGCAAGTAAAAATGGATTATCGTAAGACTTTACTACAATTTTATCACGAATTAAAATTGCGTTGCGGACAGTATAAAATTGATTTTATTGAGGCTGATATTGCAGAAGGTTTCGAGCCAATTATGTCGGCATATTTAGTAAAACGTGGTAAAATGAAGTGATTTTTAGTTGGCAGTTTTTAGTTAGCAGTAGGCAGTTTTGCCGCAGTAATATTTTTTACAAACCACTAAATTAATGTGTAATGAATGATTTTAGGTCATTGTTAGCTTACCAGAAAGCGTTTATGTTGGCGATGGAAATTTTTAAAATTAGTAATAATTTTCCAAAAGAAGAAAAGTATTCATTAACCGACCAGATAAGACGTTCATCACGTTCGGTATGTGCTTGTATTGGTGAAGCGTATAGAAAAAGACGATATCAAGCTCATTTCATAAGCAAATTAACTGATTCTGACATGGAAAATACGGAAACGCAAGTTTGGTTAGATTTTTCATTATCCTGTAAATACATTGAAAGAACGAAATATGAGGAACTTATTGAAAAAAGCGAGGAGGTTGGCAAGCTAATTTATTTCATGATTAATAATCCAGAAAAATTTCTACCAAAATCAATATAACTTGAAATGCAATCTTGCCAACTGCCTACTACAAACTGCTTACTATTATTTCTCGCATTGTGTCAATGTTCATATTTCCTTTACCAATAATTTTTTTGTTTTTGTCCAAAATATAAATTGTTGGCGTAAATTGGGCATCAAATTCTTGATAGAGATTTATTTTCCCCGTTCTATCAATCACATTTACAAAAGATTCTGAGCCAATTTCTTTAATAAATGCCTTCCAAGTTTCTTCGTTATTACCAAAAATTGGCGCAAACACCTCAATTCCCTTTGCTTTATATTCTTGAATAAACTTTACCAATTGTGGCGTAAAACTTTTACAATGATTGCAATCAGCCGCATAAATGTACAGAATTGTAAATGCAGCGGATTTCATCTCATACAAGGCTCGTTCTTTTCCGTTTACATCCGTGGCTTTTAAATTGGGAATTGTACTGCCAATGAGCAAATTTTTCAGAAATTTATATCTTTCTTTCACTAATCTAACCGTCGTTGTATCCCACATTAAGGGGTCATTAATGTAATATTTATTGAGTAAATGAGCATAAACGGCATCTCTGCCCATCACTTTGCTCGTTTCAGCTTGATTCGCTAATTTACTCACCAAGTATTTTCTCATGGGCGAGGTTTTACGAGATTTACTCAAAAATTTGTCCATCAAAACAATCAAAGAATCATTGGGTAAAAAATCTAATTGGTCAAAATAATATTTGATGGGTTGGTATAAAAACGGCGTGTAAATGAGTCGCTCGTCGTTAAGGTCGATGTTATCAAAATAATGTTCGACAAAAAATTTATTGCCCCAAAGTGGGTCTTCTTCGCCATTGGCTAATTTTGGAGCGGGAGGAATATCCGAAGCTAAGGTAGATTTGATAATATTTGAAGCAAAAGTACCTTCAAATGCTTTAATAAATTTATTCTTATATTGAATTGATTCGTATTGCAAATTATACATTTGATTGACCGAGATTGAATCTGTTTTTTTTACCAATTCTGAAATTTTAAGAGCATCTTTCACACTTTTCTGTTGGTAACTATAAAACAAATCATTTTCCCGTGAACCAAAGAATTTCAAGGAATTAAAAATATCCTTTAGGTTGGCTTCAAAAGAAAAATTTTGTTCCGTTATCAACAAATCAAAACTTTGCCATCCACCAATCATTACGTTGTACATCCCACTTTTGAGCGGCTTTTTACCTTCAAAAACGATGGTTCCATCCGAACTTGCAACGGTTGAGTCTTGAATAAAATTTTGATTTTCGTAATAGTACGTTAAGTAGCAAGTGGAGTCCTTCAAGCCCCTAATTCTTCCATCAATTTTGAAGCCTTGTGCATAAATGATTGAAGGAAAAAGGCAAAAGATAAAACCAGTTAGTAGTTTTTTAGGCATTTTTATGGGTATTTTTCGATGTTCGATTTTCGATGTTTGATTTTCGGACAGCAACGAAAATCAAACATCGAAACTACTATTTTCCACTCTTAATTTTCTCTTTTTCACGAACGGTTTGCTTGCGGTGGAAATCAATAAAATCTTCAATTTGTTCCACTGGAAGGCGTTTTGCAATGATTTTTTTATCCTTGTCTAAAATATAAACTACGGGCGTTGCATAAACATCGAAATTATTTTTGAAATCGGTATAATATTCCTCTTTGCCCGTCTGGGTGTTTTTATGAATATCAATCCCATGAATCATTTCTTCAAGTTTAAATTCCTTGATAAATTTCTTCCATTTGGCTGGAGTTCTATCAATAGAAGCCGCAATTACTTTGACATTCTTCGATTTCAATCCTTGATACATTTTAGCCAATTTAGGGGCTGATTCACGGCAATGGCCACATTCTGGGTCATAAATAAATAAAACCGTATAATCTGCCTCAATTTTAGGAATCAAAATTTCTCTTCCCAAAGTATCCGTCAAATACATATCTGGCAACGTTTTTCCAACCAATAACGGTTTCAAAACGGCTACTCTTTCCTTCATTTTTCTAACGGTTGAAGTATCCCATAGGGCTGGTTCGCCGATATAATATTTCTCCGCAATGTGTACGAATGCACCGTCAGTTCCCAAAATTTTAGGATTCTCATAGGTACTCGCAATCTTATAAATCACATACCTTCGTACGTCACGACCTTTGGCACGAGCCAACACTAAATCCACCGCTTTTGAAATTGAATCCGATGCTTGAACGGTCAAATCATCAAAATATCTTTCAATTTTCTTTTGCAAAAATGGACTACGCATCAAACGGTCGTCGGACAAATCTACGTTATCCCAAAAATGGTCTTTGTAATAATTAAATTGATATTGATAAAAAGCGGTGGAGTCAGCCTTGGTTACTAATGGCTTACCGAATGATGGAATTTCTGGCTCTTGGGAGGCTTTTATGAGTTTATTCACAAACATTCCATCCGTGGCTTTCAGCCAATCTTTTTGAAAAACAGCGATGTCACTTTGAAGTCTTTTTATTTTTCCCGAAGCCAACATAGAATTACCCATCTTCTTCTCCATTTCCAAAACCCTCATTTCTTCAAATTTCGATGCCATATCCTGCTGAAATTTAAAAAATGTTTCGTTTTCTTTTGAACCCGTCACTTTCATTTTTGTAATCAGATTGGTCGTATCTGTTTCAAAAGAAAATTCTTGGTTTCCAATAATCATATCCATGTATTTACTTTTCGGCAACGACACCAGATACAGCCCTTCTGGAAGCGTTTTATCTCCCACAAAATGAAAATTTCCTTGCGCATCTACTTTGGCCGTATCTTTTATAACTTGCTGATTATAACCAAAATAGTGGGCTAAAAAGACCGTAGTATCTTTAATGCCACGCACTTTCCCATGAATCGAGAAACCTTCTTTTTTCTGGGCAAAAAGATTAATTGAAGAAATTAGTAGTAGTAAAATGGGTAAAAATTTAATTGGTAGTTTCATGATTTTATTGAAAATTTCAAAATTTGACTTATGACAATCCTTAAACGAATTTGTCATACTTTTGTGTATTATTTAAGCTAAATATGTGGCAATTTACGCTACTTATCTCATATCTGAAAATTCGGGTTAATCCTTTCGCCATGTTTTATTTCCTCTCCAAAATTCTTTTCTATATTTTCATGCCTTTATCCTTAATCTTGATCGGTTTATTGGTCGCTATTTTTAGTAAAAACACCCGAACAAAAAAACTGAGTCTAAGAATTTCTTTGGGGTTAATATTTCTATTCGGTAATGGCTTTTTAATCAATGAAGCCTTTCTTTGGTGGGAAACCCCTCCTATTTCACCCGATGCCATTTCTCAGCCTTACGATGTAGGTATTATTCTCACAGGAGGAATGATAACGAATAAGCAATTATCTGAAAATCAAATATTTACCGACAAAACAGCCGATAGATTTATTCAACCATTAAGGCTCTATAAAATGGGAAAATTAAAGAAAATACTAATTTCTGGTGGAAGTTCTGACTTAAAAATTATGCGACAAGATGTTACGGATGAAACTATGAAAGTAGCTCAATTATTGGAAGAATTAGGTGTAAAAAAAGAGGATATAATTTTGGAACGAAACGCAAAAAATACCCGAGAAAATGCGATGAATTCAGTGGAAATTTTAAAGAAAAATCCACAATTTGGGACTAAATATTTACTTTTTACCTCCGCATTTCATACCAGACGAGCGATGGGTTGTTTTCTAAAAATGGGTGTAAAAATTAATGCATTTCCAACGGCTTTCAAATCGAAAGCAAGAAGTTTTACCATTGATAATTTATTGATTCCCAGAGAGTTAAATCTATTTGAAGCCTACGACCTTATACATGAATTGACTGGATACGTAGTTTACAAAATTTTAGGTTATTGTTAAAATCAGCGAACGAAAAATAAAAAAGGAGGGAAAAGAAACAAAAAATAGCAATTTGTTCTGTTTTTCCATTTCTTCTTTCCTCCTTTTTGCTTTTTTCTCTTGCTTATTTACTCAAAATTCCTGAAAGTCTCAATAAATCAGGATTGATTTCCTTTTTCTTCGTGATAGTATCGTGGAAAGCAGTATAGACCAATTGGTCGTTTACAATACCCGCCATTTCATTTTTATGACCTGCTAAAAGTCCTTCCAATGCTCCTAAGCCCAATCTGCTGGCCAAAATTCTATCAAATGCACTCGGACTTCCTCCTCTTTGAATATGGCCTAAATTAGTCACCCTGATATCCACAGGAACATCTATGGTATTTTTAATTTTCTCGGCAATAGTTGCGGCGTGTCCTTCTTCGTCTCCTTCGGCAACAACCACAATTGATGAAGATTTTTTCCTGGCAAAACCCGCTTTTAAAGTTGCTACGATATCGTCAACTGTTTGTCTTTCTTCTGGAATCAAAATTGATTCTGCACCTCCCGAAATCCCTGATTGAACCGCAATATACCCAGAATCACGCCCCATCACTTCAATAAAAAATATTCTATCGTGTGAGTCAGCGGTATCTCTAATTTTATCAATGGCATCCAAAGCGGTATTTACAGCGGTATCATAACCAATCGTATAATCCGTTCCAAAAAGGTCATTATCAATAGTTCCTGGTGCTCCAACGGTTGGAATCTGAAACTCATTGAAAAATATCTCCGCACCCGTAAATGTACCATTTCCCCCGATAGCCACTAAACCCTCAATGCCATGAGATTTAAGTTGATCATATCCTTTTTTACGACCTTCGGGAGTCATAAACTCTTTGCTTCGTGCCGACTTCAAAATGGTTCCGCCTCTTTGAATAATATTACTTACTGATTGTGAATTAAGCGGAATAATATCGCCTTTAATCAATCCATTGTAGCCTCTAATAATGCCAAAAATTTCGACTCCGTGATGAAGTCCACCCCTGACAACGGCTCTAATACAAGCATTCATTCCTGGGGCGTCTCCACCTGATGTTAATACTGCAATTCTTTTCATACGATTTAAAGCCTCCGTTCTAACTGGTCAACATTGTATTGGGAGGAATATTTAAAATATTGTTTATACCAAATTTAATACACTAATTAAGCTATTTTATGGAATTTTATGCTTGTTTTTGGTAGATTTACCAATTTTATTTTGGTATAAATACTTTACTAATTCTTCAAATAGTCATTTGCAAATTTATTATTTATAAATGACGTTTCTAATAATTATTAAAAAAAAATGGCATTAAATTATTTCAGTTGTCGATTATATAAGTATTTCAACAAAAAATTGAATT